>JAQUNS010000028.1 GCA_028717465.1 Candidatus Omnitrophota bacterium | reverse complement strand
GGCCCGGCGGGGGCTGGAAGAGATAGTGCAGCTGCTGAAACCAAACTTAAAAATCAGCTTTATGAGGTTAAGGTTTAAGATTTATAAAATTGAAAGCGAGGTTGCCCTGCAATCATGATAGATTTTAGCAAGGTCAATATCTACGGCATATCTGATACAGGATTTGAGCACAAGATTTATTTTAGGGAACTTCTAGAGGCCGGCATAGATATAATCCAGTTAAGAGATAAAAATGTTTCAGACAGATTTTTTTTTGATTTGGCTGCCGAGATTAAAAAGATGGCCGATAACTTTGGCGTTCCGATGATAATAAACGACAGGGTGGACCTAGCGCTGGCTTTAAATGCTGCAGGGGTACATCTGGGCGATTCAGATTTGCCGGTTAAAGCCGCGAGAAAGATTATGCCGGATAAAATAATAGGCTGCACTTGCCACAGTTTCCGGGATCTACAAAACATCTCTTGCGCTGATGTTGACTATATAAGCGTAGGCCCGGTGTTTAAAAGCCCGACAAAAAATGAGCTTGAAGCTATCAGCCCTGATGAAATAAAATTGATCAGAGGTTCCGGCTTTAACCAGGTTGCGATTGGGGGCATTAATTTGGACAGTATAAAAAAAATAAAATCCTATGGTTTTAACAATGTAGCCATGGTTTCGTCGCTTTATAATGCTAAAGATAAAAAATCTTATTTAACAGAGATCAGGAAGGTTTTGAAAGATGACACTAATTCAGAAACTTAAAAAGGGCAACGTCCCTGGTTACGTTAAAAATATTGCACGGTGCGAGGAGGTTAGCGAGAGTTTTATAGTTGACAAAATATTAAAAGGAGAGGTTGTCATACCAGGAAATCCTTTGCATAAAGATAAGAGATTTACGGCGATAGGCTCCGGAATGAACGTGAAAATTAACGTTAATATAGGAACATCGGGCGATAGGTCAGATATCATTCTTGAGAAAGAAAAGATCGAGCTTGCTGAAGAGATGGAGGCAGATACAATCATGGATCTTTCTGTCGGAGGGGACATCTGCCGGATAAGAAGAGAGCTTATTTCTAAGACGGTTCTTCCTTTCGGGACCGTGCCGGTCTATCAAGTTGCGGCATCAAAACAATATGAATCCGGCAGTATTTTAGGGGCAGGTGAAAGCGATTTTTTTAGCGTGCTTCAGCAGCAGGCCGAAGACGGCGTGGATTTTTTCACTATACATGCCGGAATTAATTTCGAAGCTGTTGACAGGATAAAAAAATCTTCCAGAGTCCTGGATGTTGTCAGCAGGGGTGGAGCATTATTGTTTGAGTGGATGGAAGTCAACCAAAAAGAGAATCCTTATTACAAATATTTTGAGCGGGTGCTGGAGATAGCCCAACAATATGATATTACCATAAGTTTGGGAGATGCTTTAAGGCCGGGCTCTGTATTTGATGCCGGAGACGAACTGCAGTATTACGAAACTCTTGTTATAGCCGAATTGATTAAGAAAGCTAAGGATTTTGACGTGCAAGTAATGGTCGAAGGTCCGGGCCATGTGCCGTTACACAAAATAGAGCACCAGATAAAGGCAATAAAAGACATGACTTTTAACGCTCCGCTTTATGTCTTAGGGCCTTTAGTGGTAGATTCTGCTGCCGGATATGACCATATCAATGCAGCGATAGGCGCTGCGATTGCAGGCTATGCCGGGGCGGATTTTCTCTGTTATCTTACTCCTGCCGAGCATCTTTGCCTGCCGGACATCAACGATGTGCGCGACGGGATCATGGCTTTTAAGATAGCTCAGCAGGCCGTGAACTTATCCCGGGGCAAGAGAGCGGTTTTAGACAGAGAACTTAAGGTAAGCCAGGCTCGCAAAAAGAGGGACTGGGATGAACAGATGAAACTGTTTCTGGACAACAAAAAAGCTATGCACTATCGCAGCAAATTACCGCCCAGCATAAGCGATACCTGTTCTATGTGCAGCAAGTATTGCTCAATAAAAATAATGGACGGCCATTTAAGCAAGAATACAGAGAGTGCTCTTTGATTAGTTAAATGGTTTTAGATATTGCCGCGAACTTAAAGCGGTGCCCCGAAAATACAGGGGCGTAATTCAGCGGCATTTTGACGGATAGAGGCAGCGAGTGTAGTTCAGCGGTAGAACGTCAGCTTCCCAAGTTGAATGTCGGGGGTTCGACTCCCCTCACTCGCTCTGAAACCAAGCCCGAGGCCGGGGTTTTAAGACCCCTTGCCCGTTTAATATTTTGGGTAATAAGCCCAAAGAGAATTACAGTATGAAGATAAAATTGTCAGCTTTTTTTTTGTTTTTAGCACTGGGTTGTGCTTCCAGGCCGGATAGCGGAAAGATTCAGCCTGTACCTGACTATAGGGAGGCTGCCACCGTGGTTCAGGAGCCCAGCCTTATTACTCACAAGGTCAGAAAGGGAGAGACTCTTTATAAGATATCAAAAGACTACAATGTTTCGATGAAAGACATTATAGCTTTAAATAACATAAAAGACCCGTCTTTGATAAAAGAAGGCCAGAGCATATCTGTACCTAAAGTTAGAAGCACTGCGGCTTTAAGCCTGCCCAGCGGAAATTTTATCTGGCCATTAGAGGGGAAGGTGGTATCTTTTTTTAAAGACGATACTTCTAAAGGCCCCAACAAAGGCATAGATATACAGGCTTTAAGGCCTGCTCCTGTAGTTGCTTCCAGGGGCGGACAAATTTGTTATGCCGGAGAAGACATTAAAGGCTATGGCAAGGTTGTTATGATCGACCATAACGACGGCTACTATTCTCTTTATGCTTACAATAAGGCTATTCTGGTATCTAAAGGTACTACGGTAAAACAGGGCGAGAAAATAGCCCTGCTGGATGAGGTCAAACCAGTGCTGCATTTTGAAATAAGAAAAGAGAATAAGCCGATCGACCCTTTGCAGTTTTTAAAGTGAAATATTTTTATGATTAAAATAGGCCCGGTAAGTATTGATAAATTTTCAGCCAGAGAATCTGAGCTTAAACGGCTGGATAAAATCCAAAGCGACTATTTGAGCGGCTACAGGAGGAACTTGGCTGTTCTTGGGCCCTGGAGCATAGGTAAAACCTCGCTTATGCTTAAATTTATCCATGACAGATTAGATCCGGATCTTTTTCCTATCTACCTGAATTTAGAAGACGGATTTTTAAAAGAGAGTTTTTTTGGGTTTTTACTTTATTCTTTAAGGAGCAGCTCTCTTAAGGACAACAACTATTCTTTGGATAGCGTCGGAGATTCGGCGGTTGCGATAGAAAAGGAATATCCTCAACTTGCTCCTGTTATTAAAAATATCGAGTCCGGGCATAAAAACAACAACTACTTAGCCATAATGGATTCGATTTTACGGCTTCCTGATATTGTCAAAAAGAAATTCGGGAAAAATTGTATTTTTATAATAGACGAGTTTTTCTCTTTAGATAAGCTCAAAGTAAGCTCCTGGATGCAGATTCTCAGGGATCACATTATGCTGGATAAGCATACTCTCTTTGTATTGATAAGTTCGGAAATAGAAAGATCCAAGTCTGTTTTGAATTCGGAATTTTCACTTCTATTCGGCAACTTTGAAATAATAGAACTGGATAATTTTTCTTATCAAGAGTCTATTGATTTTACACAATCACGTTTAGGCAGTATAAAGATCCAGGAACATAATCTGACAGAAAAAATGATCGCTCTTACTAACGGGCTTCCGCTTTATCTGGATATACTGACGAGCTGGATAGATGAGAATGCCGATATATTTGACTGGCAGACCCTGATTGTGATGTTAAAAGAGGTCCTGTTAAACAATAAAGGTTTTCTTTACCGGTATTTTAGCGAGAAGCTGAGAGTTGTGCCGGGTGACGATAAATTTCAGGAATTTCTGCCTTTTGTAACAGAAGTTGCGCGGGGAAATACAAAGAAAAGAGAGCTTAAAAAGAAAGATTTTTCTTATGCAACCTGCAACTATTCTATGAACGGTTTTTTAGAAAAGAACGGAAGTTTTTTCAGGATAAAAGACCCCCTGTTTAGAATCTGGCTGCTCTGCGCTTATAATGCCGATCTTATGGGGCTTAAGCTGAGCTCGGAGTTAAAAGAGGAGATGCTTGCCAGAGAGATTCAGGCTGTTGGCTCACCATTGAATATTTTCTTAAATTCTGACAATGTCGAAAATATGGTAACAAGATTGATATTAAACTTTGATAATGAATTTATCGAAATAGAGGGCAAAAAAAGACAGCTCCCTAAAATATTAACTGTAAAAAATCTGTTTCAATACCAAACTTTCTCTGCTTTTCAGGCCGATAAAGAAAAGGCCGGGCGCTGGCTCTTTGTCGTAATACGTTCTGAATTTCAGGAACAGGATACCTACAGTCTCCTAGAGAGCCTTCAAAGCAAAGATTTTAAGTTTAATCAAAAAATAGCAGTGATGCCGCAGAGGGAAGATAGCAACATAAGCTTGATTCTTAAAACCAAGGGTTTCTGGGTCTGGGATATGAAATTGATAAACAGAATAATTGAATTTTACGGACTATCCAGGGACTTCTGATGCTGTTATCTTGGGTTAAATTTATAGGGTATGCTCTATGCCTGTTTCTTTTCGGTTATATATCATGCAGCCGTGCCGCTAAAATCTCATCTTTAAGTTCTATAACGGAAGGTTTCATGGGGGTTTTCTTTCTTGCTCTGGCTACGTCATTTCCGGAATTTATCACTTCTGTGCTGGCAGTAAAAAACGGATTGTTCGATCTGGCTTTAGGCAATATATTCGGGTCATTGTTAAGCAATTTGTTTATACTTATTTTTCTGGATCTTATTTTCAGGAAAAGCGGTTTTTTAAAAAACAGCGGTTATAAAAATATCCTGGCGGTTTTTGTTCTCCAAGCTTTAATGATAGCAGCAGTTATTTACAGGTATTTTATGCCCTCAGGAATGAGCCTGTTTAATTTTGGTTTTGAAAATATCTTGGTTATTTTTGCCTATGCCGTCTTTTTAAAAAACGAGTTGTCTGAAAACAGCCAAAAGCAGAGCGCAGAGGCCGGTACAGGCAAGGCCCCGGTTTTTAAAAGTTGGATCGTATTTCTTGTAGGCTTGCTGGGCATTGGATTTTTTTCTCATCTGACAGTTATCCAGTCTAAAATAATAGTGGAAAGCTCCGGATTAAACTATGTTTTCTTCGGAACTCTTTTTGTGGGTTTCACCACCTCTTTACCTGAACTTATTGTTACGCTGTCTGCGCTTTTGCGGGGCTCTAAGTCGATGGCAATAGGCAACATTATCGGCAGTAACGCTTTTGACATTGCTATAATTGTTTTTCTGGAACTGCTTTCTTCTGATATGCCGATACTGGGCAAGATATCTCTTATGCACATAAATACGTTATTTTTTGTCCAAGTGGTTACTTTAGCGTTATTTGTCCTGTTGATGTTTAAAAAATTCAATAAAATTTACGGAATAATATTATTGATTTTACTGATTTTGCCTTTGATAATTATATTTTGATATGAAGAATATATGGGCTCCTTGGAGAATAAATTACGTAGCTCAACAGAAAAAGAGCAGCGGCTGCATATTTTGCAAAAAGGCTAAAAGCAAAAAAGACAAACAAAATTTAGTGTTAATGCGGGCCAAGTACTCATTTGCCCTCATGAATATCTATCCTTATAACAATGGCCATGTTATGGCGGCCCCCTACAGGCACGTCAAAGACTTAAGCAGCCTTAGCGAGGAAGAGTTCAGAGAACTTTTTTCTTTAATCAAAGAGATGGAGTCCAAGCTTAAAAGGGTTTTGAATCCGGACGGTTTTAACATCGGTATCAATATAGGCGCTGCTGCCGGAGCCGGGATTAAAGGCCACCTGCACGTACATCTGGTGCCGCGCTGGATTGGAGATACCGGGTTTATGTCTGTTACTTCCGATGTTAAAATAATAGCCCAATCTTTAGCAGAGCTGCATAAAGCATTGGCTTAAAAAATGAACAGAGAAGAATACCAGAAACTGGAAGATAATATTTTAGCGGCCTATGCTTTAAAAAGCAGTGAAACAAGAGGCAGAGTACATAAAGAGAAAGAGGATCTTTACCGAACATGTTTTCAGAGAGACAGAGACAGGATCATACATTCTACTGCTTTCCGCAGGCTGGAGTATAAGACCCAGGTTTTTGTTATTCACGAGGGCGACTACTACAGAACCCGCTTAACCCACAGCCTGGAGGTAGCTCAGATAGCGCGCTCTATAGCCAGGGCATTGTCTTTGAATTCCGATTTAGTCGAAGCTATAGCGTTGGGGCATGATGTCGGCCATACTCCTTTTGGCCATTCGGTGGAAGAATTGCTGAAAAATGAGCTTATGAAGGACTGCGGCGGTTTTGACCATAACCTGCAGGGCCTTAGGGTTGTCGATTATTTGGAATCCAGGTACCCTGACTTCAGGGGCCTGAACTTAACTTGGGAAGTAAGAGAAGGGCTGGTCAAGCATATCACGCTTTATGATGAGGGGTATAAACGTTTAGAATCAAAAGACGGCAGAAGATACGGCAATATAGATTTAAGCGAATTCTATACCAATCTTCAGCCGACTTTGGAAGCTCAGGTTGTGAATATTGCCGACGAGATTGCTTATGACAACCATGATTTAGACGACGGCTTAACATCCGGGTTGATAGATGAAACAGAATTGCAGGCGATACCTCTGTGGCTAGAAGCCAAAAAAAAGGTAAAAGAAAAATACTCCAATCTTTCCTTTGAATTTGAAAAGCATCAGGTTATCAGAACTCTTATAGATATGGATGTAAAAGACGTAATCTCTTCTTCGCTGGATAACCTATCCAGGGTTAGCTCTCATAAAGATGCCCGCTCTTCATCTGTCAGGCTTATTGATTTCAGCCCCGGGATGCAGGACGAGAGAAAGCCGTTAAGGCATTTTTTACTTGAGAACCTCTACCGCCATTACAGAGTTGAGAGAATGTCCAACAAGGCTAAGATGATAATAGAGGGGCTTTTTAATGCTTACATGAAGAATACCAAACAGCTTCCTCCCCAGGTTCAGGATAGCATAAAAACAGAGGGCGATAAGAGAGCAGTTTGCGATTACGTAGCATCCATGACAGACCACTTTGCGCAGAATGAGTACAAAAAGCTCTTCGATCCTTTAGAGAGAGTGTAGAAATAAAACCTGCTAAGGTTTTAGGTGAGCAGTAAGATAAATTCCAAATTCCAAATCACAAACAATGACCAATCTCCAAAATCCAAACAAATAGAAAAGCAGGGTTAAGGGTTAAGGGCGCAAGGTAGAGAGTAGAGAGAAAACTGCACCAACAGATACCAAGATAAATTCCAAGCTCCAATGGCCAAATTCCAATTAGATCGGGAGA
>JAQUNS010000027.1 GCA_028717465.1 Candidatus Omnitrophota bacterium | reverse complement strand
CCGATCTTCATTGCCTCTTATGCGGCTTTATTGGCGGCAAAATCCGGTTATCAATCGGCAATCATGGTACCCACCGAGGTACTTGCCCAGCAGCAGTATCTTAAGATAGCCGAAATTATGTGTAATTTTGATGTTGATGTCGGTATTCTGGTAGGGGGTATGGACAGAAGCGGCCAAGAAGAGGTGAAAAATTCTATTTTAGCCGGCTCTATTAAAGTTGTAATCGGAACCCATGCTTTGTTGGAAGAGAATATCAAATTTAAAAATCTGGGCCTTGTCATAATTGATGAGCAGCATAAGTTTGGCGTAAAACAGAGGGATTCTTTAAAGCAGAAAGGCAAAGTTCCGGATTATTTGATAATGACAGCAACTCCGATCCCCAGGACGCTTGCTTTGACTATTTTCGGAGATATGGATATATCGACCATAAAAGAGACTCCTTTCGGGCCTAAGAGCATAAATACTTACTGGGTTACAGAAGAGAGGCGCAGCCAGGTTTATAGATTCTTAAAGGAGTCGGTTGATAATGGCGCTCAGGGTTTTGTGGTTTGTCCCAGAATAGAGGATAATTCCGATTCCGAGATTAAAAATGTTCAGAGGATCTATCTTGAAACAGCCGGTTTATTGGGCGAGAATAAAGTTGCGCTTTTGCACGGCAGAATGAGCTCCGAGCAGAAGAAAAACATCTTGTCTGATTTCAAGAAAGGCAAAGTCAGTGTTTTAGTCAGCACTGTTGTAATTGAAGTCGGAATAGATGTGCCTGACGCTTCAATTATGATAATTGAGGATGCTTCAAGGTTTGGGCTTTCTCAGCTGCACCAGTTAAGAGGCCGTATTGGCAGAGCCGGGCAGGAATCTTTCTGTATTTTGATATCCTCCCCGTCCAATAAAGACGCCGTTATGAGGCTTGAGTCAATGGTCAGCACTTTAGACGGGTTTAAAATATCCGAAGATGACCTTCAGATAAGAGGGGCAGGGGAGCTGATGGGTTTGAAGCAGCATGGTTTTTACGGCATGAGGCTGCAGAATATAGTCAGCCAGGTTGATCTTTTAAGCGATGCCAGACAGGACGCTTTTAGCATTCTGAATCATGATCCGCATCTATCGTCTGAATCCAATAAAGCCATTAAGCTTGAGATTAAGAGCAGATTCCCGGTTTTATCCGGCATTAAATAAAAACATGTTAGATTATTAAGTGATTCAGCCTATATTAATATTAATAAAAAAATCTTATTAAAAGTAGTTGAAAATGTATAAAAATATGGTATAATTATATTAGAAAGAGGTTAAGTTTATGAGATATACTAATTATTGGTATATTACCGAGTACCTCAAAGCTCAAATCAGAAATTTGTACAAGGCCAATACAACTAAAGAGGTTCAGGAAGAAGTTATTTTGAGAATAATTAGAGATTGGGACCTGCCTTCCGAGGAGGCTCAAAAGATAAAACTAATATTAGGCGACTCCGATTTTCATAATTAAACCGCCCGTGTCCGCATAATAAGTAAATTCCAAGCACCAAATTCCCGCTTTGTACATATAATGCAATAGTTGACAAAAGAGACGACGTCTCTTTTGTCAACTATTCGGGGCTGGTATATCATTATGCTTATCTCTGCCTTGTGATTTGTAATTTGTTTGGATTTTGGTTATTGTGATTTGGTTATTGTTTGTTATTTGGAGCTTGTTTTTACTAAGAGCTGTTTTCGTGCCTGTTGTTTCTTGTTCAATCTAATTTTAGCTGGATATTATTTTAACTCCATTATATAATACTCCAGTATTTTGTTAAAAAATTCAGATAGATTATGAGCGGAATTTTTGGCGTTATATCAAGTGGTAATTGCTGCAGCGAACTTTGCTATGGTGTCGATTACCATTCTCACTTAGGAACTGAGTATGGCGGCGTTGCCGTATTGGGTAAAGACGGTTTTAACCGCAGAATTCACAGTATAGCCCAGTCTCAATTTAAATCTAAGTTTTACGACGAGATTAAATCAATAGACGGTAATAGCGGAATAGGAGTGATAAGCGATTTTGACGAACAGCCTATCTTTCAGAATTCCAAGCTAGGGCCATTCTGCGTAGTTACAAACGGCCAGGTTGTTAACGATAAGGATTTGGCTGATAAGATGTTTAAAGACGGCATAACTTTCAGCGAAGTTACCAGGGGCGGCATAAATATGACCGAACTTGTCGCTAAACTGATAGCGAAAGAGGATTGTTTTGTCTCCGGCATAGAGAAGCTTTTTGACACAATAAAAGGAGCCTGTTCTTTGCTTATTTTGAACAAAGACGGCATCTATGCTGCCAGAGACAGGCTGGGTTATTCTCCTTTGGTGGTAGGCAAAAAGGGATCTGCCTGGGCTGTTACTACTGAGTCTGCTGCATTTATTAATCTTGGCTTTGAGATAGTTAAATACTTAGAGCCGGGCGAGATTGTTTTATTAAACGAACAGGGTCTTTTCAATAAAAGTGCAGGCAAAGATGATATGCAGATATGTTCTTTTCTTTGGATATATACCGGATTTCCGGCCTCTTGTTACGAAGGGATAAATGTTGAAATAGTAAGGGAGCGCAGCGGTACTCTTTTGGCCAAAGGAGATAAAAATCTCAAGGCTGATCTTGCCTGCGGAGTTCCTGATTCAGGTACTGCCCATGCTATTGGATATGCTATGGAGTCCGGAATACCTTTCAGGCGCCCTCTTGTTAAGTATACTCCCGGTTATGGCAGGAGCTATACGCCGCCGACCCAGGAATTGCGCGATTTAATAGCTACTATGAAGCTTATATCCATAGAAAGTATTATTAGAAACAATAGGATTGTTTTATGTGAGGATTCTATAGTGCGCGGTACCCAGCTCAAAGGTTTTACCATTGTAAAGCTCTGGAGCGCAGGAGCAACCGAAATACACGTCAGAGTTGCCTGCCCGCCTTTAATGTTCCCCTGTAAATACAATATTTCAACAAGGACTACAAAAGAACTTGCTGCCCGCAGGGCGATAAGAGATATAGAGGCTAGGGACGTTAAAGACATTTCTGATTACCTTAATCCTGATTCTGAAAAATATAAAGCCATGCTTAATTGGCTGGCCAAAGATACTAATGTAACTACTTTACGCTATCAAAAACTAAGCGATATGATTAAAGCTATAGGTTTGCCTGCCGAGAAATTATGTCTTCAGTGCTGGATTGGAGATTGTTCTCGCCAATCAGGGTGCATTAAAAAAGACACGGCCGGCTGTTTAAAAAAAGAATCCTGACTATTGACTTAATTTTCAATAAAACATAAAATATACGTCAAAGTTATCCTAAAGGAGGTGAAAGGATGAACAAGGGTGATTTGATTCAGGCTGTCTCAAAAGTAACTTGTACAAAGAAAGCGGCGTCTCAGGCTGTCGATATCGTTTTGGACAGCATTGCCAAGGCGCTGAAGAAAGGCGATACTGTTGCGATCGCAGGTTTTGGCACTTTCAGGGTTTCTCAGAGAAAAGCAAGGCAGGGTAGGAATCCCAAAACCGGAGCAACGATTCAAATTCCAGCCAGGAAAATCCCTGTATTCAAAGCAGGCGCTGGTTTAAAAAGTATTGTAAAATAAAATTTACTTGAATCGGGCAGATGATTTTTCATCTGCCCTTTTTTATTATTCGGAAAGACATTCAGGTCATTTTTTGCAAAGCGATTTATTGGATACGCTGCAAGAATTATTTTACATAATATTTTTTACAAATTTATTCTATATGCAGTTAAAATAAAATATATATTTTTGTTGCCAAAAAATACAGCGGGAGTATAATTAAGATATCAGAAGAGGGAGGCAGACATGAATGACCAAGATCTAGGCTTAGAGAGAAGAAGGCATAAAAGAGTCAAGGTTGATTTTGCTGCCGTTTGCAGAACTCAGGAGCTTTTCAAGTCCAGGACCATAGTTGAGCCCAGAGACATTGTTGCTAAGATGTTCGATATTAGCGAGAGCGGCATGGGCATTCTATCGGATTATAATTTTTCTCCTCATACCAACATTCAGGCAAAGTTCACACTTGTAAATTTGGGCGCTAAAGAGTTAGAGCGTTATCTTCCTATGGAGGTTATGGGAGAAGTTCGCTACAACATCCCGTTTAAAGATAATCTGCGTAGGTTAGGCGTATTCTTTACCAATCTATCTTCTGAAGACAGGCATACTTTAGCAGATTTCGCCGGCAGCAGGGTCCGTTAACTGCTTATCTGCTAAGATTATTTTCTCGCTTTTTCCTGGGTCAAAGCTATAATAACTATAATGGTTACAATTTTATGAACAACCAGGTTTTTTCTACATATCAAGTTGCTAAACTATGTAACGTCCACCATACTACCGTTATAAACTGGGTTAACGAAGGGGCACTCAAAGCTTATACTACTGTCGGCGGACATCGCAGAATAGAAAAAATAAATCTTGTCAAATTTATGAAAGAGCACAATATGCCTATCCCAGAAAGCATGGAAAAGAGAAGGAAGCTGGTGCTGATAGTGGATGACGATGTCGAAACTGTCGAAGAATACAGCGATGCCTTGGCGGGATTAGGTTTCGACCTAGACTATGCCCTAGACGGTTTTGAAGCAGGTATGAAGGTATACCGGGGAAAACCCGATGCTATTATACTGGATTTTAAAATGCCAGGCATGGACGGTTTTCAGGTTTGCGAAATACTTAGCAGGGACGACGAAACCAAAGATACTCCTATTATCGCAGTAACGGTGCTTTCCTCCGAAAAAGAAATAAAAAGAATCAAAAACTGCGGAGTCAAGGATTATCTGCCTAAGCCGGTCGATATGGACAGATTAGTTGCGATTTTAAAGAAGTTATTGGCTGTCAGCTGAGATTAAAATCATCTATAATCTGTCTTTTTATAAATACAAATATGCTATTATGCATAAAGTAATGGTTATAGATGATGATTTGGATTTTCTGTCTGAAATATCCAGGACTCTTTCTTTGAGCGGTTATTTCCCGGTTGTTTTGCAGGATGCCAGCAGAGCTTTCAGGGAAATCAGAAAGGAAAGTCCCGGGATAATAATTCTTGATTTAAAAATGGAAAGAGCTAGTGGGTTTCAAATTGCAGATAGGTTGAGTAAAGACAAGAGATTAAAATCGATACCGGTTATCGGAGTTACCGGATACTATACCGATAAAGAACACAAAACATGCATGGCTATCTGCGGCATCACAAATTGTTTAACCAAGCCTTTTAATCCTCTTGATCTCATATCGGCAATAGAGAACGCTCTTGGCAATAAAGACGTTTAGTGTTTCGTTCTAATGTTCTTATTGACAGCTTAATATTACCTGTTAAAATAATTAACTAAAATATATGTCTAATAAAATTTTAAGAGAATTAAGGTCTCATGCTCCCTTTACTGTTTTTGGGGCTGTCTTAGGTATATTTTTAATGTTTTTTTTCAAAAATCTGCCTTCAAAGGTATCTTTTAATATTTTTTATATTTTGCATCCGGGCCACGTTTTTTTAAGTGCCCTGGTTTCAGCATCTATGTACGGGTTATATAAATGCGATAGGTCGAGGTTTAAATGCAATATATTTACTCTGCTCATAGTAGGCTATGCCGGTTCGGTTGGCATCGCTACTATCAGCGATTCTTTGATACCATATATAGGAGAAGCCTGGCTGGACATGCCTCACAGGCATCCCCATATAGGTTTTATCGAAAAATGGTATATAGTGAATCCGTTGGCAATTTTAGGCATTGCCCTAGCTTATTTCCGTCCCTCCACCAAGATACCTCACGCCGGCCATGTTTTATTAAGCACCTGGGCATCGCTTTTTCATATTATTATGGCTAAGGCAGAAGCTCTATCTTTTCTAAGCTATCTGGTTATTTTTGTCTTTTTGTTTCTGGCCGTCTGGCTTCCTTGCTGCGTAAGCGATATAGTATTTCCGTTATTGTTTGTAAAAAAGGACAAGAAGATATAGGATAACCAGATGTCTCTCCGGTGATTTTTTTTAAAAAATATTTATATTATGGTTGTATAATATGAAGATGTTTCAGGTACAATAAAAACATAAAGAGGTTTGTATGGATAAGAAAAAATTTTTGTTTATCTCTCTGGATGCCTTGATAAGCGATATTGCCTGGTGTGTTGTCAAAGAAGGCCACGATGTTAAATACTATATCGATTGCGCCGAAGACAAAGATATATCAGACGGTTTTGTGCCTAAGGTTGATGACTGGAAGAAAGAAGTAGATTGGGCTGACGTGATAGTATTTGACGATGTTTTGGGTCAGGGCAAAATCGCGCAGGAACTTAAAAAATCCGGCAAGCTTGTTGTTGGCGGATCGGAATATACCGACATGCTTGAAGACGACCGTTCCTTTGGCCAGGAAGAGCTGAAAAGAGCAGGTGTAAATATAATACCCTATCAGAATTTCGAATCTTTTGACGAAGCGATTCAGTATGTAAAAAATAACCCGGCTAAATATGTTATTAAGCCTTCAGGTGAGGCGCAGAACATAAAAAGGCTTCTTTTTGTCGGAGAAGAAGAAGACGGCAATGATGTTATACAGATTTTGGAGGCATACAGTAAAATTTATTCTAATAAGATAAAAGTATTTCAGCTTCAGCGCAGAATGATGGGAGTTGAGATTGCAGTCGGAGCTTTTTTTAACGGCAATCAGTTTGTGTATCCGATAAATATAAATTTCGAGCACAAAAAGCTGTTCCCCGGAGATATCGGACCTTCCACAGGAGAGATGGGTACCTCGATGTACTGGAGCGGGTCCAATAAAATATTCAATGCTACGCTCAAAAAAATGGAAGACAGGTTAAAGGCCGAAAAATATACCGGATATATGGATATAAATTGCATAGTTAATTCTAACGGCATATACCCTCTTGAGTTCACTGCCCGTTTTGGTTACCCGACTATAAGCATTCAGCAGGAAGGCATTATGATGCCGATAAGCGAGTTTTTATACAAGCTGGCCTCAGGAGAGCTGACAGAGTTTAAGGCCAAGAGGGGATTTCAGGTAGGAGTGAGGATAATAGTTTCGCCTTATCCTTTTGACGATGAAGAGGCTTTTAATACTTACTCTAAAGATGCTGTGATATTTTTTAAAAAACCAAATTTTGACGGTATCCACATAGAGGATGTCAAAAAAATAGACGGCCAATGGCTAGTTGCCGGGACATCCGGAGTTGTCATGATAGTTGTCGGGACCGGCCAGACCATGAAGCAGGCCCAAAATAAAGCTTATAGCCGCGTTTCCAATATAAGAATTCCCAATATGTACTACAGAAAGGATATCGGAGATAGATGGTTTGAAGATTGCGACAAGCTCCATACCTGGGGATATTTAAGAGAGGTTTAAATATATGAAAGTTATCGATAAGCAGTTATACCTTAAAATAGCAGAAGATGTAGCTGTTTTTACTAAAGACGAGATAGACGGTATCGCAGAGACCTTAGACTGGTATATTGAGGAGCCTGAAAAAGAGTTTTTTCTTGTTGAAGAGAGGGACGGGGATAACTTAATGGGGTTTGCAATGTTTGGCAGAACGCCCATAACAACGTTTTCCTGGGATATTTACTGGCTGCTGGTAAGCAAGCATTACCAGGGCAAAGGAATAGGAAAGAGATTGCTGAATAAGCTGGAAGAACGTATTCTTAGCATGGATAAAAAAGCTGTTTTAAGAGTTGAAACATCGACCAAGAGGGAGGTTGTACA
>JAQUNS010000026.1 GCA_028717465.1 Candidatus Omnitrophota bacterium | reverse complement strand
GCTTCTATTCTGCAAGGCGTTGAGACTAATTTCGAAATAGATATCTTTAAACCGATTATTGACAAAATTATTATTTTTGCAGATAAAAATAAAAAATCATCTCTTTCTGATATTTATGCCGTTGCCGATCATGTAAGATCTGCGGTATTTGCAGTTGCGGAAGGCATACTGCCGTCCAACGAAGAGCGCGGCTATGTAGTTAGAAAAGTAATACGGAAAGCCGTCTGGCACGGCAATAAAATCGGCATCAAAGAACTTTTTTTATATAAACTGGTAGCTGTGGTATGTTCTGTCATGAAAAATGCTTATCCGGAACTGGAGAAGAAAAAAGAGGCTATCGTTGCGGTTATCAGCTCAGAAGAAGAAAAGTTTAGCAATACAGTTGAGTCCGGCCTTGAAAAACTTAATTATTTGATTAAAAACCTTAAAAAAAATCATAAAAAATCCGTTGCGGGCAAGGACGTTTTTCAGCTCTATGATACATTTGGTTTTCCGCATGAATTAACAAAGAAAGTGGCGCAGGAAAACGGGCTGGATATAGACCAACCCGGGTTTCAAGCGGCCTTAGAAGAACAGAGGCAGAGGTCTAAAGCAGCCAGCAACATAAAGGGAGAGGTTTTTTCTAAAGACAGAGCGATGCTCAAAAACTTAAAAGCAACCGGATTTATAGGTTATGACAGGCTTAAAGCGGATTCAAAAATAATTGCTATTTTTGATCCTGGCTTAGAAAAAAGCCTTAAAAAAACAGATACTGGCAAGGCTGTTATTGTTACCGGGCAGACTCCGTTTTATGGCAAAGGGGGAGGCCAGGTTGCAGACAGGGGCTTTGTTTTTTTTGGCCGCTCAGAAGCTGAAGTTTACGATGTTAAAATGTTAGACGAAAGAGTCTTGCATTTTATCCAGGCAAAAAAGGGCTCTTTTAGTCTAGGCGACAAGGTAACCTTAGTAGTAGATAAAGAGAATAGAGAGGATATAGCCAGAAACCATACTGCTACGCATCTGCTTCAGGCGGCTTTAAGGGTTGTATTGGGTAATCACATTGAGCAGGCCGGTTCTTATGTCGGTTCTGATAAGCTAAGGTTTGATTTTAACCATTTTAAAGCGCTGACTAAAAACGAAATTGCAAAAGTAGAAGAGCTTGTAAACGGTTATATAATGGCCAACAGCAAGTTAAACGCCAGAATCACTTCTTACGAGCAGGCAAAAAAAGACGGTGCCCTGGCATTGTTTACCGAAAAGTATCAAGATGAAGTCAGGGTTGTAAATATTGCTTCGCTTAGCAGCGAGCTGTGCGCAGGATCTCATGTCTCCTCTACAGGAGAGATAGGTTTTTTTAAAATAACAGCGGAGACATCATCTTCCGGGGGCATAAGGAGAATAGAGGCAATAACCGGTTATAAAGCATTGAAGTATGTCCAGGAGAAAGAGTCTCTTTTGCGGCATCTTTTGGATTCTCTTGTGGTCGATGAATCTGGGGCAGTTAAAAAGATAGAAGAGCTGATGGAATCACAGCGCATAGCTTTAGCATACAAAGTAAAGTTTGCCCAACAGGACATTGATGCAGAGGCTGCAAAGTTGATCTCTCAGTCCAGCATGATTAAAAACACCGCTTTTATAGCGGTTAAGCTGGATAAGGATATAGATTATATTTCTAATCTGCTGGACAGGATAAAAGTTAAGTCTAAAAGCAATTCAGTTATTGTGCTATACTCTATTGAGGATAAAATTCAGCTTGTTATCGGCATAACCGCAGATTTAATCGAAAGAGGTTTTGATGCCCGTAATCTGATAAAAAAAATATCTGGCGTGATTGAGGGCGGCGGCGGCGGTAGGGCGGATTTTGTAAAAGCAGGCGGCAGAAATATAAACGGCATTGAGCATGCCGTCGATATCATAAAAAAAGAGATTGAGGCTTTGCCATGAAAAATATAGGCATATACAGCAAAGAGTTTGACAAGCTCTGCTCAAGAAGTTTCAACAGAAAAGAGCGCATTAAAAATACCGTATCTAAAATAATATCTGATGTTGCAAATTACGGAGATACGGCCGTTTTGCAATATACCAGGAAATTTGACAGGGTCAGTATCAAGCCCAGAAATATCAGGGTTACAGAGTCGGAGATTAGCGCCGCTTTCCAGAATATAAGCCCCGCATTTGTTTCTCACATAAAGCAGTCGATAGTCAATATTACTAAATTTCACCAGCAGCAGATTTTAAAATCTTTCAGAATAAAAACCGAAGACGGCGTAATACTCGGCGAAGAAGTCCAGGCTCTGGAAAAAGTCGGTGTCTATATTCCCGGAGGCAGTGCGCCTTTAGTTTCCACTGTTTTAATGACGGTGCTTCCTGCTAAAGTTGCCCAGGTTAGAGATGTTTATCTTGCTTCACCTCCCCAGAGCGATGGCTTTATAAATCCGTATATTATTGTTGTGGCAAGCCTACTGAAGGTAAAAGCCATATTTAAAGCCGGGGGCGCTCAGGCTGTGGCAGCTCTTGCATTGGGAACAAAAACCATACCCAAAGTCGATAAAATAGTAGGGCCTGGGAATAACTATGTAACAGAAGCCAAGAGGCAGCTTTACGGATATGTTGATATTGATACTTTAGCCGGCCCGAGCGAAGTCGTGGTTATAGCTTCCAAATTTACAAAACCGGAATATGTCATCCACGATTTAAAGGCCCAGGCCGAGCATAAAGACGGTATTGCGGTTTTAGTCACCCCCAGCAAAGAGATTGCAAATTATGCTAAAGAAAAAGTTTCAGGAGGCTATCTGATAAAAGTTAACAATTTAGACCAGGCTGTAGATGTTGCTAACAGGATAGCCCCGGAGCATCTTGAACTTTTAGTCCAAAGGCCGCACAGGTTTGTAAAGAAAATTAAAAATGCCGGAGCGATATTCCTGGGCCCCTACAGCCCTACTGCGGTGGGGGACTATATTGCCGGGCCTTCCCATGTTTTGCCGACTTACGGGACAGCCAGATTTTTTTCCGGCCTGTCGGTGCGCGATTTTCTCAAGACTCAATCGGTGATTAACTATTCTAAAAAAGCTCTTGAAAAATACTATCCTACTTTAGAGCTTCTGGCTAATATTGAAGGTTTGAGCGAACATCTGAATTCCGTAAAAGTGAGGTTAACATGAAAAAAAGAACGGCCAGTTTAAAAAGAAAAACCAAAGAGACCGATATAAAGATAGAGCTTAATTTAGACGGATCCGGTAAATATAAGATAGATACCGGTATTGCGTTCTTGGACCACATGCTTGAGTTGCTTACATTTCACAGCAGGTTTGATTTAAAAATTTCTGCAGTTGGAGATTACGATGTTGATATACATCATACTAATGAAGATATTGGGCTTGCTCTGGGCGAAGCTTTCAGTAAAGCATTGGGAGATAAAAAAGGCATCAGAAGATTCGGAAATTTTTATGCGCCGATGGGAGAGGCTTTGACCAGGGTTGTTCTTGATATATCGGGCAGGCCGTCTTTGGATATCAAATCTTCCGTGAAGATTAAAAGCATAGACGGTTATCAAAATATGGACCTTAAGCATTTTTTGGAAAGTTTTACCCAGAAATCCGGCATGAATTTGCATATTGATATTTTAAAAGGAGAAGATACCCACCATATTTTAGAGTCTGTTTTTAAGTCTCTGGCTAAAGCTCTGAGCGAAGCGGTTGGAGTAGGTTCTCAGCCGGAAAGGATACCTTCGACAAAAGGAAAACTTTAAAGTAAACTTAAGGCCGTCCGGTTATACGTAAGGATGCGCCTATCAAAAGAATTTGTAAAACCAGATACCGTTATGCTGATTATACCTGCCATAGACATAAAAAAATCTAAAGTTGTCAGATTGCTAAAAGGCGATTTTTCAAAACAGACTGTCTATTCGGATGATCCGCTCGGAACTGCTTTAAGTTTGGATTCATGCCGAATAAAAAGAATCCATATCGTTGATTTGGATGCCGCTTCGGGAGGAGATTTTTCAAATAGAGAATTGATAAAAAATATTGCCGCTAAATTGAATTGTGAAGTAGAAGTTGGCGGGGGGATAAGGAAAGAAGAGATAATAGCCGAATATTTAAATTCAGGCGTTAAGTATCTTGTAGTAGGCACCAAGGCTTATACGGATCCGGCCTGGTTTAAAAGCATGCTTAAGCAGTATTCGGAAAATATAATTCTTGGATTGGATGTCTGCGGTAAAAAAATAAAAATACAAGGCTGGCAGCAGGATAGCGGGGTATCCGTAAGAGATGCGATTTTTGACTTTTCTGCCCACGGCCTTAGAAGAGTTGTTTATACGGATATATCAAGAGACGGTACTATGAAAGGCATAGATACGGAATTGCTTTCTGAATTTTTGAAGATGGTTGATAATTTGAATTTAAAGATAACGGTTTCAGGCGGAGTCAAAGATAAAAAAGATATTAATGCGGTGTTAGGCATTAAAAATCCAAAAATAGAAGGCCTAATAATAGGAAAGGCTTTCTATGAGGGCAGTATAAGCATGGAATATTTAAGGAGGGTTAATGAGCAAAAAAACAGTTTTTAACGATTTAAAGCTTAACGAAAAGGGGTTGATACCGGCAATAATACAGGATTACAGTACCAAGGATGTCCTTATGCTGGCCTATATGAATGTGGAGTCTATAAAAAAAACATTAAAAGACAGGAAGACCTGGTTTTACAGCCGTTCCAGGGATAAATTTTGGCTCAAAGGCGAGACTTCCGGTAATATTCAGGCTGTGCGCGAAATATATCTTGATTGCGATAACGATACTTTACTTGTTAAAGTCGACCAAAAAGGATCCGGAGCCTGCCATACGGGAGATTGGAGCTGTTTCTTTAAAAATGTAGACTTAGAAAGCGGCCGGTTTAATGATGAAGATCACTCCTGATTATAACCGTTTTAAAAAAATAGCCAAAAAGGCTTGCCTTATACCGGTATATACAGAAGTTTTGTCCGATGTTATCAGTCCGTTTTCTTTAATTGAGCGGTTTGGAAAAGATGAATTTTGTTTTTTATTGGAGTCTATAACAGGCGGTGAGCATATTGCCCGCTATTCATTTGTCGGAGTATCTCCTCATAAAATTATCAGGTCAAATTCGGATAATATAGAGATATTATCGGGAGGAACTACCAAAAGCAGAAAGATTAACAGGGATATATTGGAGGAGATAAGGCGCGAATTAGCCGGCTATAAATATGTCTGCCTGGACAATCTTCCCCGTTTCTCGGGCGGTTTTGTAGGGTATCTCTCTTACGATACAGTTAGGTTTTTTGAAGATATAAACCTGGGCAACAAAGACGACCTGCTTCTTTACGACGCTTTTTTAATGGAGGCCAGAGATCTTTATATATTCGACCATATCAGGCAGCGCTTAATAATCTTAACGCATGTATTTATTGATTCGGACAACATTAATTTGGCATATCAAAAGGCGGTATTAAAATTAAAGAAAATGTGCCAAAGGTTAGTTAAAAATACTGGAATATCCGAGCCTCAACTGTTAAAATAAGATATACCTACAGGTGGGTTTCAATCTAATTTTAAAAAAAGCGATTTTTTAAAAATGGTAACAGAAGCAAAAAAATATATTAAAAGAGGAGACATTATACAAGTTGTTATCTCGCAAAGATTTAAGCGCAAAAGCAATGTTAGTGATACTCAGATTTACCGTTGGCTGAGGTTTATTAACCCTTCTCCGTACATGTTTTATCTGCGCTGCGGAGAACATTCTCTTATCGGCTCATCTCCCGAGGTCTTTGTCCGCTGTGAGAATAAAATTGCAGAGCTCAGGCCGATAGCCGGCACCAGAAAAAGAGGTAAAGACGATCAAGAGGATGTTGCCTTAGAGTCAGAATTGCTTGCAGATGAGAAAGAAAGAGCCGAGCATGTTATGCTGCTTGATTTAGGTAGAAATGATTTAGGCCGCGTTTGTGAAAATGGCAGCATCAAAGTTAAAGAAAATATGGTAATAGAAAAGTATTCCCATGTTATGCATATCGTATCCGGAATCACAGGAAAACTTAAAAAAGATAAGGATGTTTTTGATTTAATAAGGGCTGCTTTTCCAGCCGGAACGGTATCCGGTGCTCCCAAGATAAGGGCTATGGAGATTATCGAAGAACTGGAAAATGCCAGGCGCGGACCATATGCCGGTTGCGTAGGATATTTTTCATACTCCGGCAATATGGATTCCTGCATCACGATACGTACAATAGTAAAAAAGAGAGATAAGATCTATGTGCAGTCAGGGGCCGGCATAGTCGCGGATTCGATTCCGGATAAAGAGTATAAAGAGACCATCAATAAAGCCAAAGCTTTAAATAGGGCTGTTGACTTGGCAGAATCCGCAGGTAGATGCCAAGGATTAGTCAAAAACAAGAAACTAAAGCCATGATATTGGTTATCGATAACTACGACTCTTTTACATACAATCTTGTCCAGTATCTTGCAGAGCTGGGCGGCGAGATTAAAGTATTTAGAAACGACAAAATATCTTTTGCTCAAATAGAAAAACTATATCCCAGCCATATAGTTATATCGCCGGGGCCGGGCAGGCCTGAAGATGCAGGCATATCTAAAGGCGTGATATCCGAATTTTCCGGCAGGATCCCTATTCTTGGGGTTTGCTTGGGGCACCAGGCAATTGCAGAGGTGTGCGGAGCTAAAATAGTTCAAGCTAAAAATCTTATGCACGGTAAAGTTTCTTTAATTTATCATAATAAAAAACATATTTTTAAAAATATCCCCAGCCCTTTTAAGGCAACCAGGTATCATTCTCTCATAGTAAATCCGGTGACTGTTCCGGATGCTCTTGAGGTAATAGCCAGGACAAAAGACAAAGAGATCATGGCTGTCAGGCATAAAAAATACCCTGTTTTCGGCGTGCAGTTTCACCCCGAATCAATACTTACAGAAGTAGGCCATGATATATTGAAGAATTTTTTAAAATATTAATTTTCTTCTGGAATAAGGAGGTTTTATGGCTGAGAATAAAGAAAAGCTTAAAGGCAGGGTTTTAGACTTATGGGGCAAGACCAAGAAAGACCTGGAAAATGTACTTGCTGAATCGGTCAAACTTATAAAAAAAGGAGAGGGCCATATCAAGGATTTTTCAGAAAAGGGCAAGATAAAGATCGAGATAATGAATCTAAAATTAAAAAGAGAGAACCTTTATTATAAACTTGGCAAAACTGTTGCCTCAACAGTTAAAAATAAATGGTCTGCCAGCTCCAAAATAGAGAAACTGCGCTTGGATATTATCAAGGCAACAAAAGATATTAAGCGTAAAGAGTCTAGCGTTTAATATGCAATGCCGGACTTTACCTAAAAAGCATTTGGCACTTAAAATATTTACTTGATTAAGATTATTTTTGTTAATATAATCTATAAACTCCAGCAAATTGGATCTGTACAGCTGGGGTCTTTTTAACATAACAAAAGGAGGATCAATTTGGCAGCAATAGGAATTATTAAAGAACTGCTTGAAGCTGGCGTCCATTTTGGGCATCCCAAAAAACGCTGGAACCCAAAGATGAAGCCCTATATATTCGGGCTTAAAAGCGGAATTTATATTATTGACCTGGAAAAGACTGCCGTGCTCTTGCTTAAAGCATGCGAATTTATAAGGGATATTGTTTCTGCCGGCGGCTCTATTCTTTTTGTCGGCACTAAGCGCCAGGTTCAGGATATGGTAGAAGAAGAAGCCAAAAGGTGCGGCATGTTTTATGTCAACAACCGTTGGCTGGGCGGTGCCCTTACTAATTATGAAACGGTAAGAAAGTCCATTTCCAGGCTTAAAGATATCCAAAAGCTCAAAGAGGACGGTAAATACTCTCTGCTCACTAAAAAAGAGCAGGCAGGCCTGGATAAAGAATTGGGAAAATTATTGCGCAATCTTGGCGGAATAGTAGATATGGAGAAGCTGCCTGAAGCTGTCTTTGTCATAGATCCA
>JAQUNS010000025.1 GCA_028717465.1 Candidatus Omnitrophota bacterium | reverse complement strand
AACTAACTTTTATGCCTGACTTAGGACCCTTTCTAGTCCGGGCATTGGTCTTGGTGCGCTGTCCTCTAACAGGCAGGCCCAACTTATGCCTGATACCGCGATAAGAACCTATCTCTATTAAATGCCTTATGTTCTGTTGAATCTCCCTGCGCAGCTCACCCTCTACCCTGTAATTCTTCTGTATTAAATCAGTAAGCCTGGCTACTTCTTCGTCGCTTAAATTGTCTGTTTTCTTTCCTTCCTTAATACCGCTCATCTTAAGAATATCCTTGGCCCTGCTTCTGCCAATTCCATAGATATATGTCAAAGCGATCTCTACTCTTTTGTTTTTCGGAAGCTCAACTCCTACTATTCTTGCCATGCTCTCCTCCTGTTAATATCTCAGAGTATTGATTTTAATGTTTAATTTTTTATATTGCTATCAGCCCTGTCGCTGTTTATGTTTAGGATTATCGCAGATAACCCTTAGAACGCCTTTTCTTTTTATTATTTTGCATTTACTGCAAATTTTTCTTACTGAAGATTTAACTTTCATAGCAAAACCACCTTATTACTTTCTGTAAATTATCCTGCCTCTGGTAAGATCGTAAGGAGAAAGCTCCAGCAATACCTTATCTCCGGGCAGTATTTTTATATAATGCATACGCATTTTACCAGAGACATGGGCTAAAACTTCATGGCCGCCCTCGATCTCTACCTTAAAAGTAGCGTTGGGCAGTGTCTCTAGAATCTTGCCTTCTACCTGTATAGCCTCTTCTTTAGCCATATTAAAATGTCGTCAACACTTCAGGGTTGTTGCCCCAGACTAAAACAGTATGTTCAAAATGCGCAGAGATCTTGCCGTCAGATGTAACAGCAGTCCAACCGTCATCTAATATTTCAACCTGATACGAGCCTTCGTTGACCATAGGCTCTATAGCTAAAACCATGCCGTTTTCAAGGTAAGGCCCGGTATTGGGCGAACCGAAATTGGGTATTTCGGGCTCTTCATGCAAATCTCTGCCTATACCGTGTCCTACAAATTTCCTGACTACCGAATAACCGTTATTCTCTACAAAATCCTGAATCGAAGCTGATATTTCGCCCAGCCTTGCTCCGGACACAGAACGCGAGATGCCAATTGCTAAAGCATCTTTGGCAACCTTTATTAAATTGCAGGCAGCGGCGCTAATCTCACCAACCCCAAAAGTGGCTGCAATGTCGGCATAAAAACCATTATATTTTACGCCTAAATCAATGCTGACTATATCTCCGCTTTTAAGTATGCGGCTATCGTCCGGTATACCGTGTACAACTTCACTGTTTACAGAGACACAGATGCTGCTGGGGTAACCCATATAACCTTTAAATGCCGGAGAACAGTTAAGTTTATACATCAACTCTTCTGCGAAGCTATCCAGATGCAATGCAGTAACGCCGCAATCTATTTTAGTTTCAAGTTCACTCATAATCCGGGCAGCTCTACGGCATGCTTCTTTCATGATTTTGATCTCTTTTCCGCTTTTTATAGGTATGGACATCGTTAACATATCAAACAGTCTTAATATTGCTCTGCTCTAGTTTGTTTTTAACGGCTTGGAATACCTCTTCAGCGCTAAGGTCTCCGGAAACCTTAAAAAGACAACCCATGTTTTTATAGAATAATAGTATTCCCTCTATTTGATTCCCGTAAATTTCAAGGCGCCTTTTTATGGTCGCCTCTTTATCGTCATCTCTCTGATAAAGCTCTCCTCCGCACCTGTCGCATACACTTTCTTCCTCCGGAGGGGAATACTTTATATGATAATTAGCTTCGCAATGCATGCAGACTCTTCTGCCGGTTAAACGCTCCAGTATAACGTCAAGAGAAGCCTCTAGATACACTGCCAGGCCTATCTCTCTGCCTATCTCTTTAAGAAGCAGATCCAGGCTCTTGGCCTGGCTCATCGTCCTTGGAAACCCGTCTAAAATAAAGCCTTTTTTGGAATCGTTATTCAAGAGCCGGGCCCGAACCATTTTTAGTACAACATCATCCGGAACGAGCTCTCCTTTTTCTACATATTTTCTCAATTCCCTAGCCAACTCATTAGAGCTGTCTTTTAAAATATCCCTGAACATATTGCCGGTAGAAATGTGCGGCACTGCATACCTTTCGGATATTAAATCCGCCTGGGTACCTTTTCCGGCTCCGGGCGGACCCATTATTAATAGATTTACGCGATTCATCTTCTGCCTCTAATCCTTCCTTTTCTCATAAAGCCGTCGTACTGCCTCATCAAAAGCTGTGATTCCAGCTGCCTTTCGGTATCAAGCAAAACTCCGACTATAATCAATAGGCCTGTTCCGCCAAAGAAACTGGCAACAAGAAAAGGTATCCGCATTATCGCAGAAACAATCGAAGGAAGTATCGCAATAACAGCCAAAAATATCGCACCGGGCAGTATTATTCTGGTCATAATTTTATCTAAAAATTCAGAAGTATTGGTACCGGGCCTTACTCCGGGGATAAAACCGCCGTACTTTTTCATGTTTTCAGAGACATCTTTGGGGTTAAATACCAGGGCCGTATAGAAATAGCTGAAAAATATAATCAACCCGCTATAAATGATATAGTAAGGCACATTCTGGCTGGTAAACAGCGCAACTATTTTATTAACTACATCATTATGAAAGAACCCCCCGATCGTAGCCGGAAACATCAGAACGGATTGGGCAAATATAATAGGTATTACTCCGGCCTGGTTTATTCTCAAAGGGATATATGTGCTCTGGCCTCCGTAAACACGCCGGCCTATAACGCGCCTGGCATACTGCACAGGTATCTTTCTTTGCCCTTGAGTTATTAAAACAACGGCAACTACCACAAGAACAAGCATGACCGCCATTATTATAAGAGTAAAAGGATTGATCTGCCCTCCTGAGGGTGAAAAAGGATCTACAAGCGTATATAACTGCACAATTGCAGCCGGAATACTCGAAATTATACCGACAGTAATTATCAAAGATATGCCGTTTCCTATGCCGGACTCTGTTATCTGCTCGCCCAGCCAGACTATAAACATAGTGCCTGTAAGCAAAGTCAAAACGGCTGTCAGCCTGAAACCCCAGCCCGGATTAAAAACCACCTGGTAGCCTTGGAAAGAATCCGGATTCTCAAGCCAGAGACTTATAAAAAACGCCTGGAAAATAGTGATAATAACGGTAAAATAGCGGGTATACTGATTAATTTTTTCCCTGCCGTTTTCAGCATGGGCAATCCTCTCTAAAGCGGGAATAACCGGAGTTAACACCTGCAGAATAATGGAGGCCGAGATATAAGGCATAATGCCTAAAGCAAATATCGTCAATCTTTCCATAGCGCCGCCGCTGAACATATTGATCATTCCGAAAAGCGTTCCTCCTGGCGCATCAGCTAGATTCCTAAAAAACTCGGCTAAAGCCTGGCCGCTGATTCCGGGGGTTGGGATAAAAGACCCTGTCCTGTATACAGCGATAAGGCCCAGTGTAATTAAAATCTTACGCCTTAAATCCTTGATTTTAAAGATATTTATCAATCCTTTTAACATTTTACTTGCCTATTAGAGAGGCTTTCCCTCCCTGAGATTCTATCTTTTCTTTTGCCGACTTACTAAAAGCATGAGCCGTAATATTTAACTTTAGGCTTAATTCGCCGCTGCCTAAAATCTTAACCGGCTTGTTTTTATACCTTATCAACCCATTGTTTTTTAAAATTTCAGGCGTAATATCGATAGTATCTTTTATGCTGTTCAAATCAGAGATATTGACAATCTGATGCAGATCCTGAAATCTCCTGTTGTTAAAACCTCTCTTGGGAATCCTTCTGATTAGAGGCATCTGCCCGCCTTCAAAATAAGGCTGGATACCGGGGCTCTTTCTTTTTTTCTGTCCACCCATACCTCTGGCACAAGTCTTTCCTCGTCCGGAACCGACACCCCTGCCTACTCTTCTCTTTGTCTTTCTGCTCCCTTTAGGAGTTCTTAGCTCATTCAGCTGCATCTTTATCGTCTCCCTGGTCTTGCCCAGCAATTTCAGGCTCGGACGCCGGCTTTAACTGCATAAAACCGTCTATGGTCGCTTTAGCCAGATTTATCGCATTAGTAGAGCCTAAAGATTTGGTCAGAATATCCTTGATGCCCGCCATTTCACATATCGCCCTCACTACGCCTCCGGCAATAACTCCGGTACCGGCTGAAGCAGGCTTTAAAACAACCTTGGAAGCCCCGAAAATGCCCTTTACTTCATAAGGTATTGTATTATTAGCACGGGTAATATCTATCATGTTTTTGCCGGCATACTTTATGCCTTTTTTTATGGCATCAGCAACTTCCAGGGCTTTACCAAGCCCTATGCCAACCCGGCCATTGCCGTTGCCTATTGTGACAAGAGCATTAAAAGAGAGCGTCTTGCCGCCTTTGTTGGTTTTAGTCACTCGATTTATAGCTATGACTTTTTCTAATAATAGATTATCCTGACTCTCAGGCACCTTATACCTCCTTTAAAATTCTAACCCTGCTTCTCTTGCCGCATCGGCTAAAGCTTTCACCTTACCGTGATATTTATATCCGCTGCGATCAAATACAATTTTTTTTAAACCAGAATTTTTGGCCTTCTGAGCAATCAAAACCCCGGCTGCCTTTGCTGCTTCTAAACTGCCGGTCGATTTCAGTTTGCTTTTTATCTCCGGATCTAAAGATGAAGCAGCCGCAACTGTTTTTGCAGAGACATCATCTATCAGCTGGACATAGATATACTTTAAGCTTATATATATTGACAGCCTGGGCTGCTGGGCAGTCCCGCATATTTTTCTGCGAATCCTCTTGTGGCGCCTTATCCGGGCAATCTTCTTCTTTTTTACAAGAGTCTTGATATCCATCTTATTTAGCTCCTGTCTTACCAGCTTTCTTTCTTACGTATTCGCCTTTATATCTTATGCCTTTGCCTTTATAAGGCTCCGGAGGATAATAGGCCCTGATTTCAGCAGCAACCTCACCTACAAACTGCTTGTCGCACCCCTTAATAACCAGGCTTGTCGGCTTAGGAGTCTCTATAGTAATACCCTGCGGTATAGGGTATTCCACAGGATGAGACCTGCCGATTTGCAGGCTTAGCTTCTTTCCTTGAACTTGAGCCTTATATCCCACTCCTACTATCTCAAGCTCTTTTTCAAAGCCACGCGATACGCCGATTACCATATTATTAATAATGGCACGAGTAAGCCCATGTAAGGCTCTAAACTTTTTATCCTCGCTATCTCTTGTGACAACAATGCTTTTGTCGGCACAATCTACTTTTATGCCTTCAGGTAAAACAAAATTAAGCTTGCCTTTGGAACCTTCTACATAAACAGCCCCGTTTTCTGTTTTTACCTTTACGCCAGACCCAAAACTAACCGGTTTTTTACCTATACGAGACATATTTCCACCTCAATATACGTAGCAGATAACCTCTCCGCCTAATTTATTCCTTCTGGCATCGTAATCGCTCATAATACCGCCTGAAGTAGTCAATATAGCTATCCCCATGCCGTTTAACACCTGCGGAATATTATCTTTTTTAGCATATATTCTGCAACCCGGCTTAGATACTCTATCAATCTTATTTAACGCCGGCTTATTTTTATTCAGATACTTAAGATAGACCCGGATAATGCCCTGCTTACTGTCTTCTATTTTTTTATAATCTTTGATAAAACCCCTGGCCTTCAGAATATCGGTAATCTTGAGCAGAAGCTTGGAAGATTTTATGTCAACATGGTCTTTGTTAGAACCATAGCCATTCTTTATTTTTACAAAAGCATCTGCTAAAGGATCTGTTACGCTCATATTAAACACCTCTTTTGCCCAAAGATTAAAGAACAGATAGCTTGCCAACTTGCAATTTCTGAACCTTTGCTCTTAACTAAATTTTTTAATAACAATTTCATTAAACAACTCCTCTACCAGCTAGCCTTAGTTACTCCAGGCAATTCTCCCCTAAGTGCTTTTTCTCTAAAACATATCCGGCATAAACCGAATCTTCTCATGTAGCCATGCCTTCTGCCGCAAATTTGGCATCTGTTATAAGCCCTTACGGAAAATTTGCTCTTTCTCTTTTGTCTTATCACTTGAGACTTCTTTGCCATTTACTTCCTCCTGAACGGGAAACCGAACAACTTAAGCAGTTCGTATACTTCATCGCGAGTATGGGCAGTGGTAACAAAACTGATATCCATACCCTGAACCTGTTTTATTTTATCCAGATTAATCTCCGGGAATATGGTCTGCTCGCTTAAGCCCAGAGTATAATTGCCTCTGGTATCAAAACCCTTACTGTCTACTATGCCCTGAAAATCCCTTACTCTAGGCAGAGCTATATTTACAAGCCTGTCTAAAAACTCATACATAGTATCCCTGCGCAAAGTAACTTTACAACCTACGGGCATGCCCTTTCTTATCTTAAAATTTGCTATCGATTTCTTAGCTCTGCGTATAGAAGGTTTCTGGCCGGCTATAAAAGCGAGCTCCTCCATGGCTTTCTCCAAAACTTCTAAATTAGCAGAACCTTCTCCTATGCCCATATTAATTACTATCTTTTTAAGGCAGGGCACCTGATGTATATTTTTGTAACCAAATTTCTCTTTTAGCTGAGGGACAACTTTTTCTTTATATTGGATGTATAGCCTTGATTTCATATCAAACAGCCTCTTTGCATTTTGTGCATATTCTCATTTTAGTGCCGTCCTCTAATATTTTAAATCCTGTACGTACGCTTCTGGAACATTTGCCGCATACTATAAGAACGTTGGATATGCTTAAAGGAGCTTCCAGGTCAACTATGCCGCCCTGGGTATCTTGAGACTTTTGCCTCATATGTCTTTTGGAAACATTTACGCTCTGGACAAGAAGCCTGTTCGTATCGGGGTATACCCTAAGAACCTTGCCTCTTTTACCCTTATCTTTACCTGCTATAACCTCTACCAGATCGCCCTTCTTGATTTTCATCTATATCTCCTTACAGCACCTCTGGAGCCAGAGAGATTATCTTCATATAGTTTTTATCTCTCAACTCTCTGGCAACCGGACCAAAAACACGTGTTCCTCTGGGATTGCCCTGGTTATCAATTATAACTACGGCATTATTATCAAATCTTAATATCGAGCCATCATATCTTCTAATAGGGAAATGTGTCCTGACAATAACAGCCTTGACAACTTCGCCTTTTTTTACGACTCCATCCGGAACCGCCTCTTTAACGCTGCCTGTAATAACATCCCCTATCTCAGCGTACCTTTTATTGGAGCGGCCTACGACCTTTATGCAGCCGACCTTTTTGGCTCCGGTGTTATCAGCCACATCTAAAATAGACCTCATCTGTATCATTTTATTACCTCAACCAGGCGCCATCTTTTATCTTTAGAGAGAGGCCTGGTTTCCATTATTCTTACCCTCTGGCCTTCTTTGGCTTCGTTATTCTGATCATGGACTTTAAATTTTCTATAAAGCCTCATTCTTTTCTGGTAAAGCGGGTGCTTGCTGATTCTCTCTACGCTTACTACAATAGTCTTATCCATTTTGTCTGACACAACTAAGCCGACAAGCTCTTTCCTCTTTCCTCTCGTTTTCATCGCGCAACCTCTTTTTTTCTCTCGTTAAGAACGGTATTTATTTTTGCAATATCTCGACGGCATATATTTATTTCATGGGGCTTCTGCAATCTGCCAACCTTAATCTCGGAACGAAAGTTAAGAAGGCGTTTATAGCACTCCTGGAGCTTTAAATTCAACTCTGAATCAGTCAGGTTTCTTAAATCTTTAGTTTTCATTATGCCTCTCTCTTCACAAATTTACATGCTATCGGCAACTTATCAGATGCTAACTTAAAAGAATAACGGGCAAGATCCTCCGGTACGCCTTCCAGTTCAAACATAACTCTACCTCTTTTAACAACAGCGACCCAGTATTCTACGGTACCCTTGCCTTTGCCCATTCTGGTCTCAAGCGGTTTTTTTGTCACCGGCTTATCTGGAAATATT
>JAQUNS010000024.1 GCA_028717465.1 Candidatus Omnitrophota bacterium | reverse complement strand
CATGAGCAAGAAGACGTTTGGATATCCGAAGCATTCTTTAATCTAAGCTTTAAATATCCCGACTGGAGGTTTCTGATAGCCCCGCGGCATCCAAATAGATTGAATAGACTAAAAAATTTTTATGCCAAAAACAGCATTAATGTGCAGTGTTTCTCATCCGGATTCAGGCCCGGGCACAACAGAACTGTATTTTTAATGGATGAGACCGGATACTTGCCTGCGCTTTACCGCTTGGCGGATGCCGTTTTTGTAGGCGGTAGCCTTGTGCCCTGCGGCGGGCATAATATAATAGAGCCGGCATTCTTTAAGAAAGCTGTTATGATAGGCGAACATTACAAAAATTTCGAAGAGATTGTTGTTGAATTTTTACGGTACAATGCCCTGATTATTTTAAAAAAGAACGGTTTGCCAACATCTTTGGACAATATTTTTTCTAATACCAGGCTTAGGGAAGAATACGGTGATAGGGCTTATAAAGTAATAGATCAGAATAGCGGCGGCATGGATAATGTTTCAAATTTTATCAATTCTGAATTTTTATGAAGCTTTTGGCTAAAAAAATATATATCAATATCATATTTTCTAATCAGAAAAAATATTTAATCGCCTCTATTGCTTTTAAAGCGATTTCTTTTTTGTACTTAGTATTTATTAAAATGTTAAGGTTTTGGCGGATTCATGGCCAGCATAGTCTTGATAAGCAGATTATCTCGGTTGGCAATATCACCTGGGGCGGAACAGGTAAGACACCAGTAGTAATTGAAGTTAGTAATTATTTAGCATCCAAAGGGAAAAAAGTTGCTGTTATACATCACGGCAGGTCGGCAGCAGATGAAGCAGAGCTTTTAAATCTAAGGCTGCCAGGTGCGCGAGTGTGTCAGGAGAGAACAAAGCTAAAATCTTTGCACAAGATAGGCTTAGATGACTCAATTGATATAGTAGTGCTTGATGATGGCTATCAGAACTGGAATATAAAAAGAGATTTAGACATCCTATGCTTGAATTTCAATAGGCCTTTTGGAAACGGGTTTTTAATACCCGGGGGAAGCTTAAGAGAAGAGATTTCTGCACTTAAAAGAGCGAATATTATCTTGATAAATAAAACATTGTCTGTAGATAATTTTTATTATTTTGAAACAGTAAAAAAATATAACCAAAGCGCCGAAATAATATTCACTAGGTACAGGATCGAAAATCTGCAGGATATAACCAGAGGAGTTAATGTAAGCCAAGACAGCATAAAAGGTATTCCTTCTGCTTTTGCTACGGCAGTCGCAGATCCGGATTATGTGAGAGTGATGCTGAGCCAGCTTGGCGTATCTATAAAAAACGAGTTTATCTATCCCGACCATCATATATTTAGCAGAAAAGACATAGCTTATATCGCAGGCAAAGTCTCAAGTGAAGTTAAAATGCTGTTCTTTACAGAAAAGGATTATGTAAAATTCAGAGGTGATTTGGAATTTTTTAAACAAACTTTTAATGGTAAACTTTTAGTTCTTGTTAAAATAGGCTTGGATTATTTGAGCAATGAAAAAGCGTTATATAGAGGACTGGATATTTTACTGGATAGCCCTTTCCGTTAAGGGATTTTTCTCTCTGTTTCCTTATCGTATGGGCGTAGCCTTTGGGGCAGGCGTTATATATGGATTATCTTTTTTTTACAGCCGTAGATTCAGTGTTGCCTATCTTAATTTAAAATCAACATTTCCGGACAAAGAGCCTTCTGAGATCAAATGGCTCATACGGCGTTCGATGTTTAATATGGGACTGTCGCTTATGGAATTCATGCTTTCGCCTAAATTAGACAGAAAAAAACTGCTTGGCCTCGTAGATATCAAAGGGGCCGATGGTTTAAAAGAGAAGTTAGCCGCAAAGAGAGGTTTGATATTTCTTACCGCCCATTACAACAGCTGGGAACTGCTTCCTTTTGTGGGAGACCTTTTGGATCTGCAGATGTATGTTATTGCCAGAGAGCAGAAGTATCCTCGCTTGAACAGGCTTCTTAATGACTACCGCTCCAGGTGGGGTTGCGTTGTCGTAGAAAAAGGTTTTAGCTTAAAGACAATATTCAGGGTTCTTAAAGAAGGTAAATCCATAGGCATATTGGCAGATCAGAATGCCGGCAGAAACGGAGTCCAGATTAAATTTTTCGGCAGATTTGCCTCTACCAACCCTGGTTTTATATCAATTGCCCGTGCCACAAAATCTGAAGTTAAGCCTGTTTTTTTGAGAAGGACAGGGATTTTCAAGCACGAGATGACATTGTATCCGGATATGGATTTAAACAAACCGGATCAAGAGATACTGTCTGAATACAATGGTATTTTAGAGCGCTATATTAGAAATAATCCTGAGCAATGGCTTTGGTTTCATAAAAGGTGGAAGCATTCCGTAAATAAAAACATATTGATTATATCTGACGGCAAGCCCGGCCACTATAAACAGTCCAGAATGGTTGCTGAAATCCTAAAGCAGCTGCTTATTGAAAAAAATATCCGGGAATGGGATATGCCGGATGAGGAATTGATAAAAATACAAGAGGTAGAATTGGTATGGAGAAAAAAATGGTTTAAAAATATCATTTATATCCTGGGTATTTTATTGCCCAGGCGCATTCAGGGCAGTTTTAAATTTTTGAAATTGTTTATAGACAATCAAAGCTACAACGGGCTTTTTAAAAACAGGTACAATTATATTATCAGCGCAGGCAGTTCAGTTTTGCCTTTAAACGTTATGGTGAGCTATGAAAACAGTGCTGCCAATGTCCACATCTTAAGCCCTGGTTTTTACAAAGATAAACTAAAATTGGTTTTAGTTCCCGAACACGACGAAATTTATTCCGGTAACGCAGTATCTTACAAAGGTTCCCTTATAGATAACGCAAAGGGATCGCAGCCTTTGGGTTATCTGGAAAAGATAGGCTTGAGAAAAGACTCTTTCAAGATATCTCTTTTAATAGGCGGCGACTCCAGAAAATCCAGGATGAGGTTAGAAGAAATAAAGCCGCTCGTTTTTTACATAGACAAGATCAGCAGCAACCGCAATATAGAACTAATGATAACTACATCAAGAAGAACGCCTAAGCCGATCGAAAATTTTTTAAAAGAATATTTTGCATCCAAAGGCTATTTAAGACTGCTTATAATAGCCAATGAAGACAATCCGCCTGGTGCTTATAATGCCATGCTTAACGCATCTGATTTAATAATTGCTACTTCAGATAGCATATCTATGATCTCTGAGCCTTTGAGTTTGTCCAAAAGATTGTATGTTTTTAAAACCGAAAACCTACCTGATAAAAATAAACGGTTTATCCAAAAGTTAGCAAGAGAAGGCCTGCTTAAAATAATCAACCTAGACAGAGAAGAAGATTTGTTTACCAATCAGTTGCAGGGCGTAAAATTTGATAATAGAAATATAATTAAAGAAGCGTTAAAAAAGGTTGTATGAAAATATTACAGATTTTGCCGGAACTTAATCTAGGCGGTGTCGAAAAAGGCACTATAGAGCTGGCCAAATATCTAGCGCTTAACGGACATTTTTCGGTTGTGATTTCAAACGGCGGCGCGCTTGATAAGGAGCTGCAAGGTTTAGGTATTAAGCACTACAAGCTTCCGGTACATAAAAAGTCTCTGCTGACAATTTTCACGGTGCCCAAGATATTAAAAATTTTAAAAAAAGAACAGATAGATATTGTACATGCCCGTTCCAGAGTTCCTGCTGTTGTCGGTTTTTTGGCTTTTAGAAAATATGCCAAATGCATCAATATATCGCAGTTTTTAAATTCGACCCCGTCTTTTATAACAACGGCCCACGGCTATTACAGAAGACACCTGGTAAGCAAAATCATGGCTAAAGGCAAGCTGATAATATGTCCAAGCCGTATAATAGCCAAGCATATGGTTGACGATTTTAATGTTTCCTTAGATAGGATACGCCTGATACCCAGAGGCGTTGATTTGTCTAAGTATGAGTTCATCCTTCCTTCTAATAAAGACTGGAAGCATCCGGTTTTTGCTATTATTGCAAGGCTTACTCCTATTAAAGGCCACATTGATTTTATCAAAGCATTCCGGGAAGTTTTAATGGTCAGCCCTTTTGCCAAAGCCTGGATAATCGGGGAGCCTTCTCCGGGTAAAGAGGGTTATTTAAAAGAGCTCCAGGTTTTGATTAAAAGGTTCGGACTTGAAAACACGGTTGATTTTCTTGGGGTCCGCTATGATATTCCGGAGCTGCTCAAAAAAATCCACGTTTTAGTCCAGCCTTCCAGAATGCCGGAGTCTTTCGGAAGAGTTGTGATAGAAGCTCAAGCCTCCGGTGTGCCGGTAGTAGCCAGTGATTTAGGAGGCTATAAAGAGATCATAGAAAACAATAAAACAGGCTATTTAATCTCTGCCCAGGATGTTAAAAGTATCTCCAAGGCTATGATAAAAATAGTAAAAAATTCCGATTCTTATGATCAGATGGCCATTGCAGCCAGAGAAAAAGTGGAAAGGTTATACAGCTTAGATAATGTCCATCAGTCTGTTTTAAGCGTCTATCAGGAATCTTTGGCTATGCTGACAATTTTGATAATAAAGTTTGCGGCCTTAGGAGATGCTATTTTATCTATACCGGGCATAAGAGCTTTGAGGAGCAAATTTCCCCATGCCAAGATATGCCTCTTGACTACTTATGCAACAGCCGATATTTTTAAAAACTGCCCCTATATAGACAAGCTTTTAATATATCCCAGCAGTTATTTTAAATACATAGGATTGCTGCGCTGTTTAAAGAACATAAGAAAAATCAGCCCCGACATATCTATAGATTTGCAAAACAATAAGTTGTCCAGGCTTGTTGCGTATTTTGCAGGAATTTATCAAAGATATGGTTTCAACAACGGCAAGTTTTCTTTTCTTTTAAATAAAAGACAGAGCCTTCCTAAAGGCCCGCTTCTTCCGGTTGAGCACCAGGCAGCATTGTTATCAAAGCTGGGCATTAGAGATTTGGACAAAAGATTGGAGCTATGGATTGAAGAGAGTTCCCAAAAGAGAATAGATGAGTTTTTAGAATCTCACTGGTTAAGCAGAACACAGCTCCTTGTAGCGGTTAATATCGGAGCCAGCGGCCGCTGGAGCTCTAAAAGGTGGGCTACAGGCAAAATCATTGCTTTAGTTGACAAATTAGGCGCTTATAATTTAAGGTGTGTTTTAACAGGCATAAAATCCGACAAAGATCTGGCTGATTTTATTGTAAAAAACTGTAAAAATAAACCTATAAACGCAGTAGGTAAAACAGACATATCTCTGCTGGCAGCTTTAATTCACAGATGCGATATTCTTGTTACCTCCGACAGCGCACCTTTACATATAGCTGCGGCTGTTAGGACGCCTGTTTTAGCGCTTTTTGGGCCTACGGATCCAGGCAGGCATTTGCCTACAGGAGAAGATGTCTACTTTATCAGAAAAGATACAGCATGCCGTCCTTGCTATAAAACAGACTGCCACAAGAATAATAACTGTATGGCTATGATCACGGTAGAAGATGTTTTTAGCAAGATATTGGATATTTTAGGCATCAAAAAAGATGAAGATATTAATATTGAACAACCACTTTAACGTTGGCGGTATAACATCTTATGTATTAAATTTAAGCCGCGGCCTTAAAGAACTCGGGGTTGATATTATCGTTGGTTCTTGCTCGGGAGGTGCTGTCTATAAGTTAAACTCTAGGCATATCGAACTTCCTTTGAACACTAAATCCGAACTTAGCTGGAAAATAGTCCGTTCTTATCGCAGGCTGGCTCCGCTATTAAAAGATATTGATGTTGTACACGCAAATACCAGAATTACTCAAGCCCTGGCGCATCATATTTATTTAATGGCCGGGATACCGTATCTTGTAACCTGGCACGGTTATCACAAAGCTAAATTAAAGCATAGGATTTTACCATATTGGGGTGAGAGGGTTATCGCGGTCAGTAATTTTGTCAAAAATCATCTGATCAACGATTTTAATTTAAACTCAGAGAGGATAAGATTAATATATAATGGCATCGATACCGAAGCTTTAAAACCCGGGCAAATGCAAGAAACATGTTCTTTAGAAAAATATGGCGTTAAAGAATGCGATTTTGTAATAGGCGCCATAGGCAGGCTTTCCGATGTGAAAGGTTTCGATATTTTACTCGACGCTTTTAAATTGTTTAATGATAAAGCTCCAAGCAGCGTGCTTCTTTTAGCCGGGGAAGGCAAATACAAATCTAAAATAGAGAACAGAATTTTATCTTTAAATTTATCCAGCAAAGTGAAAATGATAGGCGTCGTAGAAGATATCAGGCTTATTGTTGAAGGCCTGGATATTTTTGTTCAGCCCTCTTTAATGGAAGGGCTGGGCATATCTATATTAGAGGCGCTGGCTCTTAATGTACCGGTTGTCGCAACTAATGTAGGCGGTATACCGGAAATTATTAAAGACGGCTACAACGGCATTCTAGTGCCGCCCTCTAATGCTCAAGCTTTGGCAGATGCTTTCATTAGGATGCAGGCCGACAATTTCTTAAGAGATAATCTGTCGAAAAATTCCCGCAGCAGCATAGCCGGTTTTTCATATCAGAATATGGCCTCTGAGACTCTCAAAGCGTATAGGGAAACGACAGCCGAATCCGGATATTAACTATGCTGGCTTGGTGAATGCCGGATTGTGTAATTAAAAGTAGTGTTTTAGAATGCCGGGATGTTGCTTATTGCCAGGCCTAAAACAAGTTATTTATATATTGTGTTTTAAATAATACATGAAAATATTGATAGTCAATGTAAACTGGATAGGCGATGTTTTATTCTCGACATTTCTGATAAGGTGCCTTAAAAAATCTCATCCCCAGTCATATATAGCTACTCTGTCATCCGGTTTGACTGCACAGCTGCTGGAAAACAACCCCTATTTAGATGAAATAATAGATTTTGACCCTTTTAAAGAGAGAGGATATTTGGGAGTGGACATCTCTTTGGCCAAAAAAATAAAAAGATTCGGTTTTACTCATTCTCTCCACCTGCACAGGTCTTTTTCTAGAAGGCTATTGGTTTACTTTGCCGGTATAGAGCACAGGATTGGTTATCCTGAAAAATACAGCAGTATTTTACTGACAGATTTTGTAGCAAGCCAGAGAGACAAAATACACCGGGCAGAATATTATTTTAACTTATCCGAACCGGTTAAGGTTCAGGATGACGGTGAAGGCCTTGATCTGTTTTTGCAAGATTCAGAAGTCGGCAGAACAAAAGCCAAATTTATTTCTTCAGATACCGATAGGTTCGTTGTTATGCACGTAGGCGCCAATTGGCAGGCCAAGAAATGGCCGCTGGAATATTTTTTTGAAACAGCAAAAATTTTGTACGAAAAATATGAAATAAAGACCATATTAACCGGAAGCAAGCAGGATGAAAATTTATCTTTTAAAAATATAACCGGTCCGGTTAATTATATAAAATATTTGGTCGGTAAGACCGGCCTAAAGGAATTAGCGTCTTTGATAAGCTTAAGCAGATTATGTATCGCTTCTGATACGGCGCCTTTACATATAGCCGTTGCTTTAAAAATTCCTGTTATTGCAGTATTTGGCCCTACCAGCGAGGCTGTTACCGGGCCTTTTAGGCCTGCCGCTAAAACCATAGTTCTCAAAGAAGACGTGGGCTGTACAATTCCCTGTTATAAGCCAGTATGCCCCTTCGATTATAAGTGTATCAACAGTATCAAACCCCAGCATGTGCTTGAGGCGGCAGGAGATATTTTATCATGCAAAGGCTAAACAGGAATTTTTTTCAAAGGCCTGCTGATACGGTTGCTAAAGATATGCTCGGTAAATACATAATAAGGAAGTTTGCAGGCAAGAAAGCAATATTAAGAATTGTGGAAACAGAAGCCTATATGGGCGTTGATGATCAAGGCTCGCATTCTTATGAGGGTAAAATTACCGCAAGAAATAAAGTGATGTATGAAAAAGGGGGAGTTTTTTATATTTACAAAATATACGGTCTCTATCACTGCTTAAACATTGTGGCTAACAAAAAAGGCATTCCGGAAGCTGTATTTATACGGGCGGCCGAGCCGTT
>JAQUNS010000023.1 GCA_028717465.1 Candidatus Omnitrophota bacterium | reverse complement strand
TTTTAACTTCCGGCTTTTCTTCTATGCCAAGTTTGAATTTATAGCCGCCGTTAATATCTTCTTCAACGCCTAGAACAACAGCCGGAGATATTGGATCCAATTTTGACTCCTTGAGAGCTTTTTATAGAAAGCAGACACTATCCTGTCCTGCAAATCCTGCTTGATCTCCCTGCTGTATTTTTTAAAAACCAGGCTCAATGGCGCCTTGCCTTTCCTGTAGCCGGCAATAGCAGACTCTTTCTGCCATTCAGATTCCAAACTGCTTTTTATGGAATTGATTTCAGATTCAGCTAAAAAAACATCTAATTCTATTTCGACACTGCTTATTCTTTTTATCTTTATTTTCATCTAATCTATGTCCTTGCTTTTATAACGGCGCTCTTTCAGCCTGCTCTCATACTTGAGGATCTGCTTCTTTAAAGCATCAAAAGACTTATCAATAGCAGCATACATATCTTCATTCTTTTCTTTCACTGTGATATGGCACCTTTTTAAGCTTATGTTTGCCTCTACAACAGAAAATCTCTTCTCAAGCTCCAGAACAATATGGGCATGTATTATATCATCGGCATACTTATCCAGCTTTAACATTTTCTCCGATACATATTTTTTCAAAGCTGCTGTAACATCTAAATGCCGTCCTGTTATTATCAGTTTCAACAATTCCCCCCTTTCGGTATTAAATTACATTCTAAACCTTTCTCCGAGATAAACTTTTTTTGCTTTTTCATCATTAATCAGGTGGTCTGCGCTTCCGGAAAGCAAAATAGTTCCCTCCGATATTATGTAGGCTCTGTCTGTTATTGCCAGAGTCTCCCTGACATTGTGATCGGTTAAAAGTATGCCTATCCCTTTATCCTTCAACTCCAGTATTATATCCTGGCATTCAGCAACCGCAATAGGGTCTATTCCGCTAAAAGGTTCATCCAGCAATAAAAATGACGGGTTAACAGCCAGCGCTCTTGTTATTTCCAGCCTTCTTCTCTCGCCGCCTGAAAGAGTATAGGCTTTATTTTTTGACAGGTACGATATCCTCAGTTCTTCTAACAGCATATCAAGCCGCAATCTCCTCTCTTTAGGATGGATATCTAAAGTCTCGAGTACAGCCATAATATTGTCCTCCACGCTCAAGTTAGCAAAGACTGCCGGCTCCTGAGAAAGATAGCCTATCCCCAGCCCGGCCCTTATATGCATAGGGATTCTGGTTATATCTAAATTCTTAAAATATACTTTCCCGCCATAAGGTTTTATTAGCCCTACTATCATATAAAATGTCGTGGTTTTGCCGGCTCCGTTAGGCCCTAGAAGCCCCACTATTTCGGAACCGCTCACTGCAAGGGATACTCCGTTAACAACTCTTTTCTTTTTATATTCTTTTATCAGGCCTTCTATTTTTAACATGCTAATCTTTGGGATATATCTCGAGCTTAGGATTGCCTAAAAGATTAATGATTCCGGCCGTCATGTCATAGACAGCTTCTTCCGAATAGCTACAGGAATTTCCTCTTTTTAAACGAACATTTCCTAATGCATGGGCTTTAGTGACTTCCTTTCTTTCCTGGTCAAAATATACCGTAAGCTTATCGCAGAACAACTCTCCTCTTCTGTCAACAACATGCACATTATCTTCAAACACAGCCACATTATTAGTATAATCTATCTGAAGCGGCCCGTCGGATTTTACTATTGTCTGAGGTATCGCCTGAAATTTAACATCTTTTTTGACTACAGCCTTAGACATCTTGGTATCTAATTCGCCGCCGACACCTGTTATTTCATTTTCATCTTTTACAATCCTGATGGGTAGATCTGTCCAGACACGCTCATTATCCTGATCCCAATTCAAAACTTCTGCATAGAGCTTGTCGCCCTCATGGTTCTCAATAATAACATTGTCTTCTAAATGCACCAACTTTTCTGACCTATTCAAGAACCCTTTGTCAGCTTTTATATTTACAGGGCCTTTTTCCTCGTAAAGCTTTGCTTTTATTGAGTTTAGCAATATGTCATCCCCGTTTAAATCGGCATTCTCGCCTTCCATCTCCCATCTCTTATTGTTTTTTTGATCGTAACCGGTAAGAGTAAAACTGTTCAGTTTCTCTTCTAGGGCAAAAGAGGTTGCGCTAAGATAATTTAATATAAGTATAAATAATATTATTTTCATTTTGAAGTCCGATTATCCTAGCATGGCTATATTTTTTAGTCAAGAAAGATGAAGAATGCAGAGTGCAGGGTGCAGGGCGCAGGGGCAAAAAATCAGGAAAAATGTTCAAAATAAAAATGTTTTCGCGTTTACGCATGTGGACGTACTCAGATGTACAACTTTTTACTATTCGCTGTTAACTGTTTATTGTTGGCTTTCTTGCCACCCCTGCTCTGCTTAAATAGGCAGCTGTGCCCATTTATTCTTCCTCAGATTGTTGTTCTACCCTGTTTTCAGTTTTGTTTCCAGTCAAGGATAACAATGAAATCTGGTCTAACCTGCACCCTCGAACCTAAGCCCTAATTTTATTAATCCAGTATCAGATTTGTGATTGTCCTGGAGATACCTTCTACCGCGCGCAGTTTTGTAACTACAAACCTCATCAGCTCTTCATAGTTGGAGGCTTGAATCAAGGCTATAATATCCTGTTCTCCCGACGTTAAATTTGCCTCTAAAACATTCTCCATTGCGGTAATTTTTTTTACAACTTCTCTTTCTTCGCCAGGTTCAACATTAATCTTCAGATACGCTCTTGCCATTTGAACCTCCTGTTTTTTAGCCGGCCTTTAAAAGCACCTTGGCTTGTTAAGGCTTCTGCTCTTTAAATACTCTGTCATGAATCCTGACCCTCTCTTTGACCTTAAGCCCCAGAATCTGGCCGGGCAAAACTTCATCCACGCTGTGATGCTCTATCTGCATAGAGTCAACAACCATTTCAAAATTAGTCGTATGGCCCTGTATTTTAATTTTATCTCCTACTTTCAGGCTGCCGGCAGTTATTTCTATTATTGCAGCCAAAGGCTTAGAATAATAATTAGTAACAAGACCTATTTCAATCCAGTCATTTGCCATATCACCACCTCCAGAAACAATATATAAGAGGTTCAGTTAACGAAACTTTTGGCCTTTTCCAGCGATTGCGCTATTACGCCGGCATCAACACCAGAAACAACCTCTGTCTCTCCTATCGATTTAGGCAGAACAAACCTTGAAATTCCGAGTTTTGCCTTTTTATCATAACATATAAAAGAAGCAACCCTTTTAGGGCAAAAACCTTTTTTTATTGCAGGCAAACATTTATACTTTAAAATTATTTTTATTATCCGCCCTAAATCAACCTCGGATAAAATTCCTAACAGATTGGAAATAACAGATTCAGCTAAAATCCCGAAAGCAACCCCCTCTCCGTGAGTAACAGACTTATAACCACAAGCAGTCTCAACAGCATGGCCTATGGTATGGCCCAGATTTAATGCGATTCTAATATCTTTGTTGTCCAGTTCATCCTTTTCTACGATGGATGCCTTTATACAGCTGCACATCAGCACGATATCTGCCCATGTTTCAGCCGGCCAGGATACAAAATCGGCAGTGCTCTCTTCAAGAATATTAAATATCTTAGATTTGCCTAAAATACCGTACTTTATTATCTCGGCTAAACCATTTTTTATCTCTCTCTCGGGTAATGTGCTCAAAAAGTCGATATCCGATACGACAGCTCTGGGTTGATAAAATGCTCCCAATAGATTTTTACCATTAGAGAGGTCTACAGCAACTTTGCCTCCTATGGCCGAATCAACTTGAGCAAGCAAAGTTGTAGGAATTTGGACATAAGGCACGCCTCTTTTATATATGGCAGCCAAAAATCCGCCTAAATCTCCAACGACGCCGCCGCCAAATGTTATCAGGAAGATGCTTTTATCCCTGCTGAAATCAAGGACCGGCCTGACAAGTTTAGAGATGGTATGCCAGGATTTACTCCTTTCAGAATCAGGAACACTTAAAAACAAAACGTCTTTAAATGCTGCCAGCCTGTCCTGCAGTAAATTCCTGTATATTTTATACACCAAAGGGTTGGAGACAACTACCGGAGAGTAGGAGCTCAGCCCAAGCCTGCTTAGAATACCGCTTAAGCCAATGCTGGCCCCTTTCCCGATCAGAATCTCATAAGACCTTTCTTTTAGGCTTACAGTAACTTTTTGCATAACTTGCTACCGGCAAATAAAACTAGGATTTAGCTTTTGATCCGGAAGCGCCTTCTGTCGGTTGAGCTGGAGCGCCTTCAGCAGCCTGAAGCTCTTCTTTCTTAGGCTCTTTTTTTGCACCCTTAAGCCTTTTTCTTTTGTATTTTGGCAGCTTGAATACATCCAAGCTTTCCTGTCCGGACTTTTTTAAAAACATGGCTATCCTTTCAAACCTTTTAAGGACATTCCTATGCTGCAAATCCGAATCTTTAATCTTCAAACTGGGGTGTCTAGACATTGCTACCTCCTTTGGACTTTTTTAATAAAAGCATCGCGGTACCTGCTCTTCAGTTTAACCAAGGCTGCATCTGCCTCACTTTTACTGCTGTAGGGTCCGACATATACGATTCTGTATGTACCGGCCTCTTCTATATATGCCGGGAACCCTGATTTCTCAAGATTTTTTTTCTCAGATTCGGCATAAGAGATATTTTTATAAGCAACCACCTGCAAGGCAAAATATTGTTTTACTTGGTCTAAAACAACATCTTTAGGCTGGCTAACCTCTTTCTTAAGAACAGGCGGCTGTGCAACATCCTGCTTCGGCATCTCTTTGACGGAAATATCTGAAAGTACCACGTCCGGAACTTTTTTGTAATCAAGCAAAGCCGCGCCCTTTTTGTAACCGATTACATAGCTTCCTACTATAATAAATAAAAACAGTATGCCAAAGAAAGCGATTCTCTCTTCGGTAATTTTGAGGTACCTCTCTCTTTTTATTCTGCTTTTTCTCTTTTTCTTCCTGCCGGGAAGATGCCCCGGATCCGGAAAAAGGTCTTCTTTGTAAAATTCTTCCATAATCAATCGCTCTCAAATTCAAAAATAAAATCGACTCTCCCTAAAGCTTCGTCATTGACATCAAAGGAGGTCTTTATGTTGGAAAGCACCAGTTTAATATTTTTAGCTTTTGGGTTTGGCTTAAGAAAAGCTAGAAATCCTTCGTATGTAACCCCCGGATATACGTAGCCGCCGTTAAGCTCTACGGATTTCAGAAGGGCATACCTTCTCTCCAGGCCTCTGCCGGCTAAGCCATGGGCCATGCCTAAAGGAGCCCCGTATATGCCCGGCGCCAGAGAAGAAGTAGATTTTATAAGGTTGGAGACCGAACCTCTGGATTCATAAATAGACTTTATTCTCTCGGGGCTTATATACATATATTGGGTTCCAAGTTCGTCAATCATAACAAAATCATCCGGATTTATATATATCCTGGAATCGGACTGATTTTCAATCTTAACTTTGATCACTATTATCACTGCCGGGTACGGATTCTTATATGCATAGGCACCGTATATCTGGCGGTCTAAAAACATGGTTTTTAAATCTTCCTCCGGAATATATTCCACATTTATCGTTATTTTACCCTTCTCTATAATTTGGGAAACGGGGTTAAGTGCATAAGCTCCCTTACGGTATTCTTCGACAGGTTCAAGCCGGCCTTTTGTTCTTTTGCCGTAAACATAACCTCCGGCACACCCCGATATGGCAAAACAGATAAAAATTACTGTTAATTTTTTAATCACACCTTCCGCCTTTGACAAATAGAGATATTTTTTCAATAATCTTTTTATTCTGAGTATACGAATAAGCGGCAGCGGCGCTTGTCTCGTCTTTGTTTAGGATATGCTTAGACACTAAATACTCCAGGCTGTTTAAAACTACTTTATTGTCTTCGCTTATCCAGGATGCAATATTATCAGCACTATCAATACAGCCAGGATTTTCATGGTAAAAAAACATAACCTTTTTCAAAATACCATCTTGAGCAGCTTTTTTAAATACTTCTTTCATTTTGTTTTTTTTATCTCATCACGCATACGTTGAGATATTTTTTGCAGCTTTCCTTTTTTAACAGATCTGATAAAAGCATCTACTACTTCAGGGTCAAACTGCTTTCCCTTCTGCTTTAATATTTCTGAAACAGCTTTGTCAAAATTTATGGTCTTCTTGTAAGGCCTATGGCAAATCATTGCTTCAAAAGTATCGGCAACTGCCAGTATTCTGGCGCCGAGAGGAATCTTTTTGCCCTTTAAACCTTTAGGGTAGCCGCTGCCGTCAAATTTTTCATGATGGTGAAGTATTATGGGCACTACCGGCTTTAAAGCCTTTATAGTTTTAACAATCTCTGCGCTTTTAATCGGATGCTCCTTAACGGAATGATACTCTTTCTCGGTCAGCAAGCTTGTCTTTTTTAGTATATCTTCTGGTATAGCAATCTTGCCGGTATCAAGCAATAGGGTGGCGTATTTAATATACTCTCTATCTTCTTGAGAAACTCCGTATTCATCCGCTATTGCCAACACCAGGTCGATGAAGCTTTTCGGATGTGTATATATCTTGGGAGATTTTGCTTCTAAAATCTTGGAAAGAGACTTTAAGCTCTCAATTAATATTCTGTTTTGAGTTTCATATAGCTGGGCATTTTTAATGGCAACAATAGCCTGTTCAGCTAAAACAGAAAGAATCTCTTTGTCGTTAAAATCAAAATGCCTGCCATTCTGTTTAGACCTTAATCCTATCGCACCGATAAGTTCCTCTTCTATTAAAGGTACCCAGAGCGCATTATTCTTAAGTATAATACTGCCTGAGTCCAGGCTCCTGCCGATTGCACTGCTTTGCACAGAAAGGCTGCGGGGTTTATACTTAGAATCAACTGAAGCTGCAGCTTTAGGCTTCAGATAACTGCCTTTTCTGATATAAATAGCGCAAATTTTTGACCTGGTTACCTGCAGGCACAATCTTGCAAGCCTGGGTAAAAGCTCTTCCATATTAAGAGTCGAAGATATCAGCCTGTGCATGGTATGGACAGAAGAAAGCGCCACTGCCCTGGGGCGCAAAGTACCGTGAACTTTTACCAGTTCCAGCTCTTTAAGGGCTTTTTCCAGGGATATAGCAAGATAGTCTTCAACAAAATTAAGTATTTTTTTAGGCAGAGTACCTTGTTCTACAATAACACACAGATAACCGTAATCTGCTCCGCCATGAACAAGAGGGTAAAGCCATACGCTATGAGCAAATCTGCATTTTACCTCTTCATAGTATCCACTGCGCGAAATATGCTTCATTTTCTTTTTAATATCTTCAACAGAAACCTTCTCTATCTTTGCTTTTATCCCATATTCCTTTATTATCTTCTTAATCTTTTTGACCAGTTCTGAGATCGGCTTTTTTGATTCCGGGTGTGAAAAAAGTATCAAAACCACATTAGATTCGGCAAACCTGTCCAGATGGAATTTCAATCTTTCCAGGTCCCCGCCCTTATCTAGTGTCTCTATAACTCTTTTTTCTAAAATCTGATCGCTCATAGAGAGTTATTCTACAATAAAGAATATTGTTTTTCAATAAATGAAAAGTGGAAAGTTAATTGTGAACAGTAAGCAGAAGACGGCCCCGACGCTTCGGTCGGGATATACCCAGGCGCTTCGGTCGGGGTAAACCCAGATGCTTCGGTCGGGATATACCACCACTGAATAGTTGACAAAAGAGACGACGTCTCTTTTGTCAACTATTGTATTATATATGCAGTAGGGCGTATAATAATTTTAGGCTAAGGTTAGGACAGGTTATGGTTAGGGTGCCCGTATCGCCTAAAAAGATTACTGCGAATTATTTCATGCCCTATCTCCCGATCTAATTGGAATTTGGCCATTGGAGCTTGGAATTTATCTTGGTATCTGTTGGTGCAGTTTTCTCTCTACTCTCTACCCTGCAACCTTGCCCCATAGTCCCCAGCGGTTAGGCACCGTAGAAATGTAAGCATTTCTCGGTATTTCATTATAGGCAATGCTCCGCATTTTGCGGAGTTTCACGAATGTGAAATCTGCAGAGGGCTCCTTTTAGTCCTCAGCGCTTAGATTCCGAAGGAATCTGCAGAGGGCTCCTTTTAGTCCTCAGCGTTTAGATTCCGAAGGAATCTGCAGAGGGCTCCTTTTAGTCCTCAGCGCTTAGATTCCGAAGGAATCT
>JAQUNS010000022.1 GCA_028717465.1 Candidatus Omnitrophota bacterium | reverse complement strand
GGCAATATCTCACTTATAATAACCCCGGTATCTTCTGTGACGCCGTATCTTCTTTTTAAATCTTCGGTCAGATCCGCAATCTTAATGCCCCTAAAAGTATAATCCCTGGGCTCAGGCTCTGCTAAAGTTATATCTAAAGGCCTCTTGCCAAGTTCAACGACCAAAACAAGCGTATTTTTATCTCTTACTCTTTCACATTTGACCTGGCTGCCGACAGGCTGACGAGAAACCTTTCCCATTAAATTATTTGTATTATCGACAATATCACCGTTTATTTTTCTAATTACATCGCCTTCTTTTAAGCCGGATTTTTCAGCCGGGCTGCCCTCTAAAACTTTGGCTACCAAAGCGCCTTTGCGATCGGACAGCCCGAAATAATCCGCCATCTCCTGAGTTAAATCCTGTATCTGCACTCCCAGCCAGCCGTACTCTACTTCTTCCCCCTTGATAAGTTTATCCATGACATAGCTAGCCTGCTCAACAGGTATGGCAAAACCGACGCCCTGATAACCTCCTGAAGTCGTATATATAGCAACGTTAATTCCTATAACCTCTCCTTTTAAATTTAAAAGAGGGCCGCCGCTATTGCCCGGATTTATGGGAGCATCGGTCTGTATCAAATCAGAGTATATCCTGTCTCTATACTCCGTTGCCGGCAGATGCCTGCGCAAAGCGCTTATAACTCCGACTGTCACAGTAGGCTCAGGGCTGTTGACAGCGAAACCAAAAGGATTGCCTATAGCAACAGCCCACTGGCCTATTTTAACCTCGTCTCTGTCGGCCATTTTGACATATTTAAGATCTTTGGCTTCTATCTTTAAAACAGCCAGGTCCGAGCGGTAATCCTCGCCGATCAATTTGGCTGTAAACTCTCTGCCGTCAGATAGAGTAACAGTGATTTTATCTGCCTTGTCTATAACATGCTGGTTAGTCAGAATATAGCCTTGCGAATTTACAATCATCCCTGAACCAAGCCCCATTGATTTATACTCTCTTTTAGGAACCTCTCCAAAAAAATCTTTAAAAAACTGGTTGAAAAAATCTTCTCTGCCCCCGAACGGGCCGTAGAGCTGCCTGCCGGCAACAACCTGGGTTCTTTCGCTTTGAATGCTGACCACGGCAGGGCCAACCATCTCTGCCACATCGACAAAAGCTTTTTCAAAAGAGAGAACATGAGAATCAGAGGACTGGTATAAAAAACTGGGCTCTTCTTTGTCCAGAGCTGTTACGGAATTATCCAAACCAATCTTAACAACCAAAGTTATGCCTAAAAACAAGCCGGCAATAAAAAGAGTTAGAAATCCAAAAAATTTGTGCAATTTCATAACAACAGCCTCCTTGCTAAATCCTTGATCTAATTTCTTTTTCTATATCTTTTGCTATTTTGGGGTTCTCTTTCAAGAAAACCCTGGCATTGTCTCTGCCTTGGCCTATTTTCTCTTCCTGATATGAAATCCAGCTTCCGGATTTAGATATTACGCCAAGCTCTGTACCCAAATCTATTAAGCTGCCCTCATAAGATATGCCTTCTTCGTAAATAATATCAAACTCTGCCACTTTAAACGGCGGGGCTACTTTATTTTTAACTATTTTTGCGCGCACCTTACTGCCGATTGTCTGTTCGCCGGAAGTTATTGCTCCGGACCTTCTGACTTCAATTCTGATAGAAGAGTAAAATTTTAAAGCCCGGCCTCCTGGCGTAGTTTCCGGGTTACCAAACATAACTCCTATCTTCTCTCTTAGCTGGTTGATAAATATAACGCAAGTCTTGGATTTGCTTATTGCAGCAGTGAGTTTTCTCATAGCCTGAGACATTAAGCGTGCCTGCAAACCTACGAAACTATCGCCCATATCGCCCTCTATTTCAGCCCTAGGCACCAGCGCAGCAACAGAATCTACTACTATTATATCAACGGCATTAGACCTGACCAGGTGCTCTGCTATCTCAAGAGCCTGTTCTCCGGTATCAGGTTGAGAGATAAGCAAATCATCTAAATTAACCCCTATTTTGCTGGCATAAGTCGGATCAAGCGCATGCTCAGCATCTATAAAAGCCGCTATACCGCCGCCGCTTTGAGCCTCTGATATAATATTCAATGCCAGCGTAGTCTTACCGCCTGACTCCGGCCCGTATATTTCTACTATTCTTCCTCTGGGCACGCCGCCTATGCCTAAAGCATAATCCAGCGTTAAAGCTCCAGTAGGAATCGCGGGTATATTAACCTTATTGGCTTCGCCCAACCTCATAATAGAGCCTTTGCCGAACTCTTTTTCTATTTGCGACAATGCTATATCCAGTGCTTTGAGCTTGCCGGAATCCTGAACATCTTTTTTTTGAACATTTTCGGCCTTGGCCATAACACACCTCCTGGTTGCTCTTTGTCTAAATCAAATACCGGCTGCTTCTAAAACTTTATCTATATCAGCGGCTACTACGACAGGTTCTTGCGCTTCTTTCATGGCAATATCGGGGTCCTTTAAGCCATGCCCTGTCAATATACAGACTATACTGATTCGGCTGTAATTTTTAAAGAAGCCCTGCTCTGTCATTTTAAGCAGGCCGGCAACAGAAGCGGCAGAAGCCGGTTCCACAAAAATACCGTCTCTCTGGGCAAGCATCTTATAGGCACAAAGTATCTCTTTATCTGTCACAGCAAATATGCCGCCTCCAGACTCATCTTTAGCCTGCTGAGCCTGTTTCCAGGAAGCAGGATTTCCTATTCTAATAGCTGTGGCTAAAGTCTGGGGGTTCTTTACCGGAAAACCATTGACTATCGGAGCGGATCCTTCGGCCTGGAAACCAAACATTTTAGGCAATTTGGTTATTTTTTTGTTTTGATAATATTCTTTATAGCCTTTCCAGTAAGCCGTAATATTTCCGGCATTGCCAACCGGTATAAAATGAAAATCAGGGGCAGAGTTTAAAAAATCGCATATTTCAAAAGCGCCAGTTTTCTGGCCCTCTATTCTATAAGGATTGAGTGAATTGACTAAGGTTATGGGGTATCTTTTGGTTATTTCTTTAACAATCTCCAGGCAGTCGTCAAAATTTCCGTCTACTGCAATTACAACAGATCCGTGCGAAATAGCCTGAGTCAGTTTACCCTTCGCTATTGCGCCTTTAGGAAGAAGAACAATACATTTTAGCCCTGACTTGGCAGAGTAAGCAGCGGCAGAAGCAGAAGTATTTCCGGTTGAAGCGCAGATAACAGCCTTGCTTTTGCTTTCCAGAGCTTTAGAGATAGCTAAAGTCATACCTCTGTCTTTAAAAGACCCTGTCGGATTGGCTCCTTCAAATTTAAGGTAAACCGAGGAATCTTTACCCAGATAATTAGATAAAAAACAGGAGTAAATAAGAGGGGTATTCCCTTCCTGAAGCGTTACTACAGGCGTATTGTCATTAACCGGCAAAAAATCCCTGTATTGATTTATTATGCCCTGCCATTTCATCCTTCCACTCTTATCCAGATAGGTTTTTTGGTTATCGCCTTTAGCTTTTGGGTTTTGGCCATGGCTTTTTTCATATCCATCTCATTAGCCTCATGTGTCATCATAACAATAGGTACAGAACGTGCCCGCCCTTTTTCTTTCTGAGTAACGCTGGCTATGCTTATATTATGCCTGCCCAATATACCTGAAATATTTGCCAGAACTCCGGGCCTATCTACAGCCATAAATCTGAGATAGTATCTGGAGCTTATTTCGCTGATATTCCTTAACCCTTTTATGCGGGAATCACGGGCGATACGGTTTATGTAATCCTTACGGCCTAAGTGCTCAGCTATATTCACAAGATCCGCTATAACCGCAGAAGCAGTGGGATTTTTACCGGCTCCTTTTCCGTGAAAAAGCAGTTTTCCGGCCAGGCTCCCCTCAATATGCACGGCATTGTATACTCCTCTTACCGAAGATAGTATATGGTCCAAAGGCAGTAAGGTAGGATGGACGCGGGCCTCTATCGAATTACCGGTTGACCTCTTAGCCACAGCTAAAAGTTTTATCCTGTAGCCTAGCTCTAAAGCATACTTAATATCCAGGTTAGATATTGAAGTGATGCCTTCATAGTATATATCGCTGAATTTTGGGTAAAAACCAAATGCCAGGTTGACTAAAACAGCCAGTTTGTGGGCAGAATCGACTCCCTCTAAATCCAGATAAGGGTCTCTCTCGGCATAACCTTTTTTCTGGGCAATTTTTAAGGCTTCTCTCATAGAGATGCCCTCTCTTTCCATAACAGTCAGAATATAATTAGAGGTGCCGTTTACGATGCCGAGTACAGACTTTATTTCATTTGCCACAAGAGATTCGCTTAAGCCGCTTATTATCGGAACGCCTCCGCAAACAGCAGCTTCGAACCTGAAAGTAACGTTATTATCCTTGGAAGCGCACAAAAGATCGCTCCCAAATTCGGCCAGCAGAGCTTTGTTAGCAGTTATTACGTGTTTTTTGTGAGCAAAAGACTTTAATATGTAGCTTTTGGCCGGCATTATCCCCCCGATAAGTTCAATGACAACATTTATATCGGGATCGTCAATGATATCTTCTGCCCTTGAAACCAACAGGCCTTTATAGCGGGAAGATACTTTTCTTCTCTCTTTCTCTGCAATTTTTACAAGTTTAAAATCAGCTCCGGTCTTTTTTTTAAGATAAGAAGAATTATTAAGAAGATAATCTGCAACCGCGCTTCCGATAGTGCCAAAACCGATAAGTCCTATTCTTATAACATCCATATTTTCAGCCCTTTGTAATTTGTAGATTATACCAGAGATGTTATAAGCAGTATATGAAAAAAAATAAAGACGTTAAAACAGTAAACAGAAAACAGTAAACAGTGAACAGTGAAAAGCAAACAGATAGATATAAGAAGCAAGAGAGGAGATAATAATTTACAAAAATACGGGCTGGATTACCTGCTTTCTCTAACCCACTCTTTTATTGAGTCGGAAATCTCATTTACTCTTTTGAGCTCGAAAGGCTCTAAGGCTATCTTGCCGAAGCTTATCCTGTAAAACATCTCCGTTAGATAGGAGAAATCTTTTGCTATCCTAATGCCCTTAGATACCAAGTTGCGAGAAAATTCCCTGGGAGTAAGATTGGGTAATCTTTTATAGCCTGCCTTAGAGAGCAGCTCAAGGGCACGTAAATAAAAATTTGTTATCCGGATCTCTTCTTTTGTTAAGACTTTCCTGGAAAACAACTTGAGTATTTTAGACCGTTCTCTTCTCTTTTTTATAAAATCTTTAACCATGTTCCAGGCTAACAGCGACAGCACTAAGACAGCAAGAACAGGCCCGTAAAATCTGCGCTGCTGCTTAAAATGCTCCATCAGATTAAGTGCTACATTAGAGACAAAATCCTTTACACCTATTAGAATACTTTTAATGAATCTGACTACAGTTCTCTGGGTATAGTAAGAAAAATTAAACACAAACTCTTTCAGTTTATCTCTTAGCCATTGAAGCAATAAATCAATATCCTGATCAGGTAATTCTTCAATGGCAAGCACGCCTTCAAGGGCAGTCTCCTGGGAGTCTAAAACATCCTGCTCTTTGGCTAATTTTAAATCATCTGGAACAAGCCCCTCTAAATCTTCATCTAAAGATAAGCTCTTTTCTAAAAACCGGTCTTCTGTTAAGACTTCTTCAGGCTTGATATCTGTATCCTTAGCTGTGCCATCATCTTTAAGCCCTGCGGCAACTTCATCCTCAAAGGCAAAAGGAACATCATCTATCTTTGATATCTTCTGGGCATCTTCTGCTACAACATCCTCTTCCTGCATATCCTGCATACCAGAAACCAACTGCTTTAAATCTTCGGCCTTTAAATCAGTTGCTAACTGGCCTTCTGAAATTTCCTCTTGACTTAAATCATCGTCAAGTACAAAATCGCTTTCAACGTCTTGATCTAAATCGGATGAGGTTTCAGGATCAAAATCTTCTGATATGCCTTGCTCTGCAATATCAGCATACTCTTCTGTTGTATCGGAAAAACCGATATCTTTTTCATCTGAAAACTTCTTTTCTGATACAGAAGTATCTTCTATGTCATCTTTTTTTACAACTACGGCCGGAACCGCCTCCTCTAAACCCAGCCCTGCCTCATCCAGTTGGAGCAAATCATCGGTTTTTTCATCGACAGGAATAACTTCATCCTGAAGCGGAATACCTGCCTGGATTGCCTGGCTTTCAGCTAAAACATCTTTTTCTTCATCAGGCTTTAAAATATCCTCGCCTGAAGGCTCGGTATCCTGGATCTCTTTCTCTAAAGAGCTGAGTAATTTTTCTTCATCTTGGGTTTTAGCTGATAGGCCCTCCTGTTCTGCTGAAATATCAGCAGAAGGCAGATCTTTTTTATCTTCAGCATACTGTTCAGGGAGAACCGGCTTTTCTAACTCCTGTTCGCCAGTACCTGTATCTTGCTCTAGGACATCGCCTACCTTTTCGTCCTCTTTAACCGGCTCAACTGCAGTTAGTGGTGCTTTATCCGGAAGATCTTCGGCACGCTCATCCTGCTGCTCAAAGTCGGGCTCAGGCACACCGGCTGCATCCTGCTGAGTGAAAGCTTCATCTTTAACCGGTTCAGCTGCAGTTAGCGGTGCTTTGGCAATAACATCTTCAATGAGTTCATCCTGCTGCTCAAAGTCCGGCTCAGGTACACCGGCTGCATCCTGCTGAGTGAAAGCTTCATCTTTCTTAAACTCTTCTAATTCGTCAATGTCGGCTATCTGAGCATCTAAAATATCCTCTTGCGGCTTAATATCTGAGCTGAATAAAGCAGTATCTTCTTTTGAAAATTTTTCCGCCTCCGGCCCAATATCTTCTTTTAACTGCTCTTTTTCCTCTGCTAAAACAACATCTTCAAAGACTTCAACTTGTTCCTCTTCTATGGGGACATCCTGAATAACAGCATCTTTTTCAGCCGGATAGGGCTGGGCTTGCTCCTTATAAAAAAGTTCTTTCTCTTCTGGAGCCATGCCTTCCGATAACTTTTCCTGAGCCAGCAATTCCTGCTCTTTAGCCTGGCTATCTTCAAACAGAACTTTACCTGTATCTATTTGCTCCTGCGGTTGGACAAGCCCGGAATCAGCCTGCTTTTCTTCAACATCAGCAGCAGAATCTTCTTTGAAAAAATCCTGAGAAAAAATCATTTCTTCTTTGGGCCATTCCTGCTTGGAGAGCCTATCTTTAAAATAATAATCTCCCGGCAGAAGCTCTTCCTGGGCAGAACCTTCTTTTGATATTTCTTTTTCAGGAGCCTTAGGCTCATCCTGAGAAGAATCCTGTGCAATTCCGGGAGTATCTTGTGAACTATCTTTTCTTAACGGATCAGGCCTCAATACTAGAACCTTGGGCGAATCCTCCCATTGGGCCTGGGAAAGGGCCCTGGGCGTAGCTTCACACGGTATCCAGCCTATGGTCGGGAAAAAAACCTCTACCCAGGCATGGGCATGCCTGGCATAAATGATAGATGTCATTCTGCTCTCGTCGTAATCACCGCCAGAAAATCCTATAACCAATCTTGACGGAATATTCCTAAATCTCAGCATCAAAGCCATAGCAGTTGCAAAGTATTCGCAATCGCCGTCTTTTTTATCCAAGAGAAATTCTTTTAACGTAGGTGCTTTGTCTTTATTTGTTATGCTGTATTTACAGTTTTTAGTAAGATAATTTCTAATAGCCACGACCTCATCGTAAATATTAGAAGGAATATTTTTAAGTATCTTTTCGGTTAAATCCATTATCTCTCTTCCAAAATTTTCGGGTAACTGAAGATAGAGATCTATTATCTCCTGGGGATACTGCCTGGGCAAAGATCTCAAATAATCACTGGGGTAGGTTTTATCAATAGATACAATTTCATAATAGTCTCCGGACTTAAGCGGCCTTCCAAGATATATATTTTCAAAATGGTCTATCTTTACCTGGCTTACCTTGATATCGTTAACCTCCAGAACAGGATATGCCCCGACCACGAAATCCTGAGCATAATTATTTATATAGAATTTATGATTGTAGAATTTATCTGCCGGCAGTTTCACAAACAGCTCTTTTCTAAAATACAAGGGCTTGAGCTTAACCCTGTTGCCTTCCATCTTAATCTCTGCCGGCCTGCTTCCGCGCTTGCTCCATTGAACACCGTTATAATGGTTAAACGCATTCACGCGCCATAAAAAAGGCTTCTTAGTCTCTACCAGCATCAGGATAGCATCTTTCTGCTTCAACTCTGAAACAGCGCCAAGCTCTACTTGATCC
>JAQUNS010000021.1 GCA_028717465.1 Candidatus Omnitrophota bacterium | reverse complement strand
ATACGGGATTAATGCAAAAACATCGTTTCTTAATATGGATTTACTGCCCGAGCTGCCTTATCATCTGATAGATATTCAGAAATATACGAAATATAGAGGGGGAGAGTATACAATATCTTTTGAAACCTCAAGAGGTTGTAATTATAGATGTGCATTCTGTGCCTGCCCGCAATACTCATATATCTGGAGAGGCATGGCAGTAGATAAGGTTGTATCAGATATAAAATACCTAAAAGAGAAATTAAAAATAAAAGCCATTTTTATAATTGATGATAATTTTTTTGGCGACATAGAGCGGGCAAGAGCAATATTTTGCAGGCTGGCTGAGGAAGAAATCGGGGTGGTTTTGGATATTTACGGAATGCGTATCGATACGGTTGAGAGATTAAGCAGTGATGACTTTGAGTGCATGATTAAAGCAGGGGTAAGAAAGGTTCTTATCGGGATTGAATCCGGTTCACAGAGAGTTCTAAATTTTATCAATAAGAGTATAACTGTTGCGCAGGTTTTAGAACAGAATCGAAGAATTGCCAGATATGGAATTTATGTACAGTATAATTTTATAACAGGATATCCAACAGAGACCCTTGATGAATTAAGAGAAACGGTTAATCTGGCTTTTAAACTAATAAAAGAAAATAAGAGGGCAATGATCAATTATTTTTGCATATATGTGCCTTTACCCGGGTCTCAATTATACGAATTTGAAAAATCAAAAGGTATGCCGGTGCCCAAAACCATTAATGAGTGGATTGAATATGACCGTATCTTTGTAACTAACCGCAAAGATGTGGATTTAAACATAAAATTAAATATCATATCTTTGTTTATAGATAAGAAGGTCTGCTTTTTTGTAAAGTCTTTACTTTTACGCTTTTTGGCAGGGTTTTATAGGCCGTTTGCTCGTTTCAGAATGCGGCATCTTTTCTTTGCCTTCTTTATAGAAGAAAAAATGTTCATGTTAATAAACAGAATGAAATTTAAGCTGGATAAATAAATGGCAAAGGTTGCGTTTATTCAGTTTCTGCACATGCATATGCTGGGTCCAATGTATCTATCTTCAGCCCTTAAAAAGAAAGGCCATACTTGCATAGTTGCAATAGGCAGCCAAAGAGAAATTTTGCGGAAATTAAAATCGGCAAACCCCGATATAATTGCTTTTTCAGCTACTGTTAACGAAAGGAGATGGGCTATATATATGGCCCAGCAGATAAAAGAGAAACTGCCCAGAGAAATACCTATTATATTCGGAGGGCCTTTGGCCACCTTTTCTCCTGAGATTATCAACTACCCTTTTATTGATATGATTTGTAGGGGAGAGGGTGAGTTGGCCATGTTAGATTTGATTACAGCAGTTGAGAGGCGGGCTGATAAAACAAAGATAAATAATTTATTTGTAAAACAGAGTCAGCGTGTATTTGAAAATGAACTAAGGCCGTTGATTAGCAATCTGGATGACTTAGAATTTCCTGATAGGGATTTGTATAGAGAGCATCCCTTTATACATAATGATCCCTGCTGCCGAGTCATGATAACTAGAGGCTGCCCGTATAACTGTTCATTCTGTTCTGAATCCGCATACAGGCAGCTGTACAGAGAGTCCGGATATCAAGCAAGAACTAGGTCAGTTGATAATATTATTGAAGAACTGCGGATTTTAAAGGATAAGTATCAAAAAAGAAAAATTTGGTTTATCGACGATCTGTTTCCCTTAAAAGACAAATCATGGTTAATGGGCCTGCTTAACCGTTATTCGCAGGAAATAGCCTTGCCGTTTAGTTGTCACATGCGGGTTGATTTGATAGATGAAGAAAAGGTGAAAATGTTAAAAGAGAGCAGATTTTGTTTAGGGGTTTCCTTTGGTATCGAAACAGGGAATGAGAGCTATCGCAAGAGCATACTTAAAAAGAGGATAGATAATGAACAAATCAAAAAAGCTGCTGCGCTATTAAGGCGCTATAAATTAAAATTTTCTACTACCAATATGATGGGGTTACCGGAAGAGCAGATAGAAGATGCGGTATTTACAATAAAGCTAAACAGGCAAATACAGGCTAATTTTTCTGTCTGTACCGTTTATCAGCCTTTGCCAAAAACAGAGCTGGCCGAGTTTGTTTTAAAGCGCAGATACATTAAGGATAAGGATTTGGCCCGGCTTCCGCTTTTTAGCCACGAAAATAGCCTTTTGCGGCAAGATAATATCAAAGAGCTTATAAATCTGCATAAATTTTATTACATTATTTTTTATATGCCTTATCTTTTACCGTTAATTAAATATTTTGTCAAACTGCCCAATAATTTATTTTATAATATGTTATATAAAATATCCTATTTTCTGTGTTATATGAATAAACTTCATAATTTTAAATCAGCAAGATTGTTGCAAGAAGCGGTAGTTGGTTTTAAATATTATCACGATAAACAATAAAGTATATTTTATAATCCAGATTTGATTTTTAACTAGTTTGCGAGGCAAAACATTGAAATTATGTAAATATGCCATTTCAATAATATTTATCGGCCTGTTTTTCATATCGTTATTTGCAGTGAAAATCAGTTTAAATAACAAGGTTATCGGGAGATTTGACCGTTCCGGGCTTTATGGCGAAATAGTTATGGAAGAGAATGTCTTTTACAATTTCAAAAATGGCAATGTTCTGGAGTTTTTTAAAACGGATTTTTTTAATTACCCTGTCGGAGAGAACTTGGGATTCAGGCTTGCAAATTCTTTTCATCTTTTTCTTTCTATCCCCTTAAAGATATTTTTAAATCCGATAGAGTCTTATAATGCTCTGGTTATAATTATTTTTTTATTAAATTTTTTGTCTGCTTATATTCTGGCGAAATATTTATTTTATTCAAAATCAATTGCGCTATGCTCGGCCCTGATATTTGCGATGAATTCATATGTCTTTTTAAAAATGAATCTGGGCTTTAATCAAAAAATTTCTTTATTCTGGATCCCGCTCTACTGTTTGTTTTTGTTTAAACTACAGAATGCAAAAAAGTGGTGCTATGTTTTCGGAGCCGGATTTACATTAACCTTAATGCAATTGACTTATCCGCCCTATGCTTACTTTGCCATAATTTTTACGTTTGTATTGTCAGCCTACTCATTATTAAAACCCAAAGAATTATGCTTTGTTTTTTCCAGGTTTATTTCTATGCTGCTTTTTTATTTTGCAGTTAGTTCTTTAATATATTATCTAATGGGCTTTGGCTTTGTTTATCTTAAACCGTACCAGGTTGATTTTAACATAACTCTAGATGGTTCTTTGGATTTAATGAGGCCATTCAGGTTCTTTCCCTATCATTCACCAGGGTTTCCTACAGAACTTCCTTTAGGAATATCTATCTCAGCATTTCTGCTGGGGATCATTGCTTTTATAAAGAACAGGGGTTTAGCGCGGCTGATGATGTTAATTTTTATATTTTTTTGCATTATTGCTGCAGGGCCATATTTAGTACATAACGGCAATTTGATATACATATGGGGACGCAAGATAATCTTGCCGTTTTATTTTATGGATAGATATCTGCCTTTTATTAAAGGGATATTTTATCCTGTACGTGTTTTCCCTTTTATAAATATTTGTTTGGCAATTTCGGCTGGGTATGGCCTTTTGCATCTTTCTTCGGCTTTCAGAAAGTTCAGGATCCTAGCGTTTGTTATATTATTCCCCATTATTTATATATCAGAGCAGATCCTGATATTCCCGCAGCTTTTTCCTCCTAAGCTCAGCGATGTTTACGTGCCGCAATTTTATCAAGAGATAAAAAATAAAGAGTCTATATTAATTTTGAATTTGCCCTATACAAATAAAAGAAAGGTAATTAATAGGTATGGTTTTTATGCAGTGTTAAGCAACGCAAAAATCGTTAATTCTTTTGTAAAAAACGAGCTCCCTGTTTATCTTCCGGAAAATTCCGATAGTGAGCAGCTCAAAAAAGAATTTATGAGTTTTCTTAACGGTCGAGAGGTAGATTATGTGGTTGTGCATGAATATTTTTTGGCGGAAGAGGCATATAAGGAGCCTATGGGCCAATACTCATGGCTTAAAGAATTTTGTTATTTCTGGCGTTATCCCGAAGATGGAATTGTGGTCTATCAGATGCTGCCTGTTGAAAATTCAATCTTACAAGTTATGAGCCGATGATTAATTTTCGTAGCAGTTTTTTATAAAAGACTGCATATCTAAGAAATAAGTCTCCGAATCTGGATTCGTAAACTCGGAATAACAGCGCTTTTTTAAAGGAATGATTTTTGTATATTTCCCAGCCAAAAGCTCTAACGCAGCCTAAGATTTTATTTCGGCTAAAGCAAGGCATTGTTAATAGAGTATCTCTGCGAGAGACAAATTTATCGGGTATTTTGAAGTTAGGTAAGATGTAATTTTTATCTATGCAGTATTTGTATAAATCTGTACCTTGAAATGGAAAATAGGCGCTTAAAGAATAAAGGTCGGGCTGGATTGTTTTTAATAATCTTATTGTATCATTAAAATATTCAGGAGTTTCTCCGGGCAAGCCTATCATAACAAAGGCCTCTGTGCAGTAGCCCATTCTTTTGGCTTCTTTAAAAACCTGGACGATCTCTTTGTTGTAAAATGTTTTTCCGAGAATGTTTTTCCGTAACTCTTCGTTACCCGATTCAATTCCGAAGCTTACTCTTCTTCCGCCTGCTTTCCGTATTTTTTCCAGAATCCCGATTGTAGAATTATTGATATGCGCGAAGAATTCAAAAGGTAGTCCAATACGATGGGGATATTTTTTACAGAATTCATCAATGAAAATCTCGTTTATAGTAAAAGTATCGTCTTCGAAATATATCTCTGGCGGTGAAAACATTTTTACAATTGTCTCTATTTCTGCAAGGACGTTATCTGTACTGCGGAACCTGAGGAAGCAGCCTGGTTGTGCAGCGGCAATCTGTTTATTAGAGCAGAAACTGCATTGATAGGGGCATCCGCGGCTGATGCGGAAGCTATTCTTATAGCTGATTTGGGTAAGTCCGATTCTGTTCCATATTTTATTTTGAACGAAAAGATCTCTGTCAACAAATGGCAGCTCATTGATATTTTCCATAAAAGGGCGTGTTTTATTCTTAATGATTTCATCTTTGTTGCGGATCCAAAGGTTTTTAATATAAAGAGGTTTTTCTTTTCTCTCAAGAGTTTTAAGGAGCTCTAAAAAAGGCTGCTCACCTTCACCGATGCATACAGCATTGAGCCGGCTGGATTCATATATTATCTCGGGATTTAAGGTTGCATGCGGGCCGCCGCATATAGTAAATATAGAGGGGTCGTTAATCTCTTGGAGCAGTTTTTTAATAAAACGAAATTGGTCGCAAGTAGTATAAAATCCAATAATATTGGGTTGAAAATTTGATAAAATTTTACGAAATCGATACGCGGTAAAACGCGGCGATATACAACAGAGACGAATGTCGTTATAACCTAAAGATTTTAGGTATGCTGATATAGCAGCAATGCCATGCTGAAATCCGTAAATACCAAATTTTACGCTTATTTCAGTAAATACAAAAAGTATTTTCATCAAATATTTGGGCGGCAGGATTTCTTTTTATAAAAAGGTATCCACATAGGCACATTATTTTTATATTCTTTATATTTTTCTTTGAAAAGAGATTCTAATTCTTGTTCTTCGCTTTTTGCTAAGCGGTAATACATTATTGAGATGATAATAAAAAGACAAAGCATAAATGGTGTTGGCAGAAAGAATAAATTGCCTGCTAATATTACAATAAGTCCTAAGTATTGAGGATGCCGCAAATGCTTGTATATGCCGCTTGTTACCAATTCATTATTTGAATTATATATTTTTGTCCAGCCTTTCATAATCAAAAATATACCTAGCGAAAGGCTGATTACTAAAACAGGAAAGCTTATTAAATGAGGCGTTATTATCTTGGAGTTTGGGTATTTAACATATGGCGCAAGTATTTTAGTATGCCCCAAAATTGCGTAAATTATATACAGACTGAAACTGAATCCATACATTTCAAATAACAGATTTGTAAAAAAAGCAAGCAATACAAATTTAACTTTACCCCCGGTTTTTCTAATGAAGAAAGTCAGCAAAAATAATAAAAATAGAGATGCGTATATAAATGGGCTGCGAGGGAACTTCCACCATTTATGATCAAGATAGACTGGGAATTCTAGCGTCAGATACCTGAAGACAGTATTAAAAAATTTTAAACTGTATATAGATAGAAGCATTGCTATAACGATAATTGTAAATTTGGGGATGATTTTGTCAAATTTCATTTTTATTTTCAGCACACCATGATTAGTTGACTATTTTATCTTTTGTGCAACAGCATGCAAAACAAACCCTCTACCTATTTGTGATTCCCAAAAAACATAAGGATAAAACAGAAAAGATAAAATGCCTAATGCAGATCCTTTTAATATTTTAGGCCAAAGTCTAACCTCGTTAATCCATTCCATTGGGTCTAGCCGGGGGAAGATGCTGCATGGGATGGTTAATGCTGCTGTTGTGCAAAAACGGGTGTCGATTTTTAGGGCTCTGAAACCAGAGTTATTTAATAGTTCTATTATTTTTTGAGAAGAAAAATGGTGACGGTGGGAAGTAATTTTCAACTGGAAAGAAGATAGTCTTCTGTGTTTTAAAATGTTTGCCAGATTCGGAACTTTGATAAAGATAAGACCGTTGGAAGATAATAAATCACGCAGTCTCTTTAAGATAGAAATCGGATCATCGCAATGTTCCAGAGAGAAGTTCAGGATGATTGCTTTAAAAGAGCCATGGACAGTTTTCTCTAAGTCAGCTAAAGACTTAAATAAAAACGGCACAGATTTTACCTCCGGGTCTACTCCGTATGCTTCTTGTCCTTTTTGGCGAAGGTAATATACCAGTTCTCCGTTTCCGCAGCCAAAGTCTAAAATTCGGTATTTTTGACCCAAAAAACACAAAAACCAACGACGGACCGTATAATAACGAGCAAAATTAATTAATGAGCTCATCAATTGCCTGTTATAGGAACCCAGCAGTCTTTCCCTGGCATAGACAATAGGTCCATATTATTACAGTTCTGATCTATATTATCTTCCGGTATTTCAGGGGCACCCGGGAAGATAGAGGGATCGCTATCATTGCAGTCTATGCCGCCGTATTTAGCGCACATAAAGCCGTCCCCGTCTTTGTCATACAGAATGTCATATTTTACTGCTCTATCGCTCAAGAATGGCATAAATATTGCACTGCTTTCTGGTGAACACCTTAGCCCGTCCTGATTAAGCCAGTTTAGGTTATAATTGTATGCTCCTGCAAGAGATGGGGAATCAGGATTGTTCGGGAATAAAGTGTCGTTATAAATAGTCACGTACTTTATACTGACATTACCGTTATTCTCATTTTCAAGTGCGTTATATGGTGTTTCATCAGGTAAAATTATATCCTGCAAGAAATCAGAACCTATTGCCAGGTTTGCGCAGACCGGAGAGCCCATCAATGCTTTAGTATAAGTGTATCTTGAACTGCCGTGAAATGGGCCATTAATATAAACTACGGTATGAACGAGATTGTAAAGATGGTATTTCTTAATGGTTGCCTGTGCCAGAACTGTGCCTTCGCCGTGAGCAAGAATCTGTATTCTGTTAGATTTTGTATACCAGAGAACGGAATAAATGAACCATTTCAGTCCATCGGTCAATTCCTCTATATTTCTCATCTCTTTGTCTTCAGTTGTATATTGGTATAGCCATAATTCTTCTGGCATAAATCCAGCCTCTATGAATTTTTTATATACATTTGTTTCTCCTTCTGCGTTTCCGGGATTTTCTCCCAGCCAGTCTTTAAAACTTCTTTTATTGCCCGCAATCATAATAACCGGATAATGATTTAACAGTTTATCGTTTCTGGTTTCTGCTCCTCCTGCACAGAGATTAAACTCAGCGGGCACTTTATAAATTTCAGATACCAGATCTATAAAATTTAATGGTAGTTTATTATAGTCAGCAAAAATTTGCTTGCAGAAACAATGCAGAATTAAACTAAAAATCGATATAGTTATCTTATTCATCTTGAGCAGTATCACAGACACAGCGAAAACCAACCGAGTAGTCTGTGTCATTTAATTTATGCGGCCTCTGGTCTGCTGAGAGCATATCATCTAATGCATTTTTGAAAGAGCCGCCTTTAGTGATTGCGGTTTCATTTTCCAAATTTACGGTAGCAGTCCATTCTTTAGCATTTCCGCCAAGATTATATATCCCTTCGGGGGTGGTTCCTTCCGGGTAACTATCTACCGGAGCAAGATATCTGTAGCTGTCGTTATAAAGTTTATTCTTCCAGGGGACATCGGAATTGATATCTGCAAAATTCCCATTCTCACCGTTAGGCGGATTATTTCCCCAGGGGTATTTTCTTCTGGTTTTGCATCTGACAGCAAATTCCCACTCATCCTGGATGGGTAGCCTTTTGCCTCCCCAAGTGCAATAAGCGTTTGCATCATACCAGCTTACGATTA
>JAQUNS010000020.1 GCA_028717465.1 Candidatus Omnitrophota bacterium | reverse complement strand
GATGCATTTTGACGGGCAAAATGATAGTAATCTTATGGACATTATATTCCGGCCCTATCATTTCGCTGTATATGATAATGACAGCAGGGGGCTTCAGGATAAAGTTTTGCAGCCTGGATCTTCCCAGCATCTGGAGGCCATAAGAAGAAGCTGCTGGTCTCATGGCTATATATCAGAAATGGAGGAATCCTGATATGCACAGCATAATATTTGCCAAGCAGACTAGGCCTGCACTTGATAGGCGGGAGGTAAGAGTTACAGAGAAAGTGCAGGAGAAAGATATCCAGGTTTATTCCAGAAGAAGGAGCCTGTATAAAGTGCTTTCAAATAATGAGTGCAGGAAGCCTGTATATGAGTATGACTTTAAGCCCCAGATGTATATTTACAGAAATATAAAAGGTAATAGAAAATTTTTCAGTTGGCGGATCGTAGGCCTTGTCAAAATACCGCAAAAAGACAATAAATTCTGCCTGCTCTCTTATCAGCATTCTTTCTGGATGCTTATCAAAGATACTGCTTAGTTGTCACGTTTGCACATTCTCACGTTTGCACGTTCTCACGTTATTAGATTTTACGGTTCATTGCCTTGTAAGTAGGTTGTATTTATCGGTCGTCTGCTTGCCAATAAGAAATATTTACTATTTACTGTTTACTGCTTACAGTTTGCTATTTACTATTTACTTTAATTTTTCTTAACCGTATAATAAATGGCTTAATATAGAGAGGTTTTTATGAATAACGAGGATATTGCCCAACTGTATTCTAAATATGTTATGAATACTTATACCCATACCCCTTTGTCTTTGGCTAAGGGGAAAGGTTCCAGGGTATGGGATTTACAGCACAACGAATACCTTGATTTTTTCCCCGGCTGGGGAGTCTCTGTTTTAGGCCATTGCCCCAGCAGAGTGGTTGCCGGCATTAAAAGCCAGTCTAAAAAGATAATCCACGTTTCTAACAATTATTATAACCACTTGCAGGCGAAGTTAGCCCAGAAGCTGGTCAAGATTTCACAACTAGACGCTAAAGTTTTTTTCTGCAATTCAGGAGCCGAAGCAAATGAAGGTGCTTTTAAATTAGCCAGGCTCTATGGAAAAGGCTCACGTTATAAGATAATTACAATGAACAATTCTTTTCACGGCAGAACCCTGGCCGCTCTATCTGCTACCGGGCAGGAAAAATATAAGTCTGGATTTGAGCCGCTGCTTGAGGGCTTCATCCACGTTGCTTTTAATAACTTGAAAGATATAAAAGATAAAATAGACAGCCAGACAGTTGCTGTAATGCTGGAGCTGGTCCAGGGAGAAGGCGGCATAAATGTAGCAGAGAGCGATTACGTAAAAAAGCTAAGAAGCCTCTGCGATGAGAATAATATTTTACTGATAATAGATGAGGTTCAGACCGGTATCGGCAGGACAGGCAAGTGGTTCTCGTATCAGAATTACGGTATAGAGCCGGATATAATAACGCTGGCAAAAGGTATTGCAGGCGGGCTGCCTATGGGTGCTGTTCTGGCTAAAAACAGCGTAGCAGATCTTATAAAACCAGGTATGCACGCATCTACTTTTGGAGGCAGTCCTTTAGTTTCTAAGGCTGCCTTGGCAGTCATAGATACGATAATGAAAAATAATTTATTAAAACAAACATTCGAAAAGGGAGAATACCTCAAAACAAAGCTTTTGGGCTTAAAGAGCAATTACAGCATTATCAAAGAGGTGAGAGGGCTCGGCCTGATGCTGGGGATGGAGCTGGACAGCAAGGGTAAAGAGATATTTCAGCTATGCCTTCAAAACAGGCTGCTTGTTAATCTAACCCAAGGCAATATCTTGAGGATTATGCCGGCAATGAATGTGACATACAAAGAGATAGATAAGGCTGTTGCGGTATTGGATAGAGTATTCCGGGATATTTTAAAATGAAAGATTTACTGAGTATCAATAATCTCGATAAAGATAATATCAAAGCATTAATTGTCAAGGCCAAGCATTTAAAAGCTAAGCGCAGAGTCAGAAGGGACCTTAAAAACAAGAATGTGCTTCTTATGTTCGAAAAGCCTTCTTTAAGGACTAAAGTTTCGTTTGAAGTGGCAGTTAAAGAGCTTTCCGGAAACTGTTATTATCTTAGTAAGGATGATATCGGGTTCGGCAAAAGAGAAGCTATTAAAGACATAGCTCTTGTATTGTCCAGGTATGTAGATTGTTGTATTGTGAGGACATTTAAGCAGGAGGATCTTATTGAATTTGCCCATATTGCAACTGTGCCGGTTGTTAATGCTTTAACCAACTCTGAGCACCCGGTTCAGATACTGAGCGACTTACTTACGATCTATGAAATAACTGGGGATTTCAGTAATTTTAAGGTTGCCTTTGTAGGCGATGGCAACAACATCAGTAATTCTCTGATCCAGTCTGCCGAAATTCTCGGTTTTCAGCTGTCTATTGCAACGCCTAAAGGATACGAGCCCAAAGAAAATCCAAAACAATCCGCCAACATCAAGATTTACAATAATGCCAAAGATGCGATTAAAGACGCTGATTTTATATATACCGATGTCTGGGCTTCTATGGGATGGGAAGATGAAAGAGAGAGCAGGAAAAAAACATTCTCTGATTTTCAGATAAATAGCGCTATTTTAAAAAGTATATCTAAAAAGTATTATATCATGCATTGCCTTCCGGCTCACAGAGGCGAGGAGATAACAGATGCTGTAATTGACTCTGATAATTCGATAGTAATAGACCAGGCCGAAAACAGGCTGCATATGCATAAAGCTATTTTATTGAAGTTTTTGCCTAAAATTTGATTGTTATTTGATGTTTGAAGATCTATTTCTGCAATATTCCGCAATTTTTATTCCAGACGGTAAAAAGCCCAAGATGATAAGATGAATAGAAAAGACAGAATAATTTTTTATTTTATTGTAATTGCGTTTATTTGTGTAAAATCGGAATATTTCTTCAAGGCAACAAGAATTATAGATACCTGGGAGATAACAAATATATTTGTCTCTGCATCTGTAGCAAAAACGCACAGATTTTTACCTACACTATTCCACTTAAAAAGCCCTTACGGCGGCGGGGGAGATTATCTGTATAGCGTCTTTTCTGTGCCGTTTGTAGCTATTTTTGGAAGCAATATTTTTTCAATACGTATCCTGTCTTTTCTATTGTGTTTCTTTGAGCTGCTGCTTATATATTACATTTTAGTCAAATATTCAAAGAGGTCTTTAGCCGTTGTCTGTTCTCTACTGTTTATATTGGCGTCTAATTTTGTACACAGCTATTCTCTGGTTGGTATGGGCAGGCATTTTCACTTAAATCTCTTTTTTTTAACTTCGCTGCTATTGCTGTTAAGATTCAAGAGCCGCAAGAGTTTTTTAAATATTTTTTATTTAAGCATCAGTGTGGGATTGGGCGTCTATTTTTATCCGGCTTTCAGCATAGCTGCGGTTATTTTTACTCTATTTGTAATATCCGAATTAGAATTAACAAAAATATCAGGATGGCTAAGATTATTGCTTTTTATTTTGGTGGCGGCATTTTTTGCTCTTGTGTATAGGCATATGTTTATACACGAAAGCCTGGGCGGTATTTTAAAAATACCCTGGGCTTTCAGTATGCGTTCTCCGAAGCCTATTTGGCCTATAGACGGAGCGGTTCTTATATTAAAAAGGTGTTTCATATTCCTGTTTTTTTTACTTCCGGACATGCTCTCTTTCGGATATTTCAATTCCGGCAGAGCGTTTGAAATAGTCAGATCTTTAGATAGAGAGAGTGTTTTTACGGTAATTAGGCAATTGAACGATTTTTACAGGGCTAAAAATCAGTTCGAGATTATGGTTTTCGATATTTACAGAACGACATTTATTTTAACCATTTTGGCATTGTTTGTTTCTTGCAGGGCCAAATTAAAGATTTTTTTTAAAAACCTGGTATTATCTGCAAAAAAAGAAAAGCTATCTAACGCAGAGACAATTATTCTGGTTTCTTTGTTATATTTTTTGCTCTTTATCGTTTTATATTTCTTTAACAGCGGCAGCGTAACTACTTATAAGTATTATCTTATTGTCTATATAAGTGTAGTCATAATTTTAACAGCCGCAGCCGTACGGAGAATGATGTTATTGCCTTTTTTATTTATAATGTTTATCATGCCGGGAGCGGTCTCTTTATACAAGACTGCTAATAGCAAGCCGGCTTATCCGCCTTTGGCATCTCCGGTTTTTTATGCCGATATAGCCGTTCTGGAATATATCGCAAGAAGCGACAATAGCTGCCTCCGGGAGTTTATAAGCTTGAATATCAATACTGCTCATACTTTGGGCTATGCTTTAGCCGACGCTAAAGCGGCTCGATCCGCAGTAAAATCATTAATTGATGAATTGGAATTAACTGAGTTAGAAGCCAGATTGCTCTTGGAAGGGTGGATGGCAAAAGTTTTTTTTAATTCAGATATGGATCTAAAAAAAGTTGAATATATAATTAATGAGCTTGATGATGGATTAATCGGCTATCTTTGTTCCGGGTTGGGGGAGGGTCTGGTTAAGTTTTTTAGGCAGAAAAATATCTTTGATCAAGATTTTTCTGAAAAAATTAAAACTATCTTGAGTATTATCGATAATAGGTATTGGAGCTATTTTTATCAGGGCATAGGCAGGGGCCTAATCCGGATGTTCAGCAGCGAAGCTTATGCAGTCATAGGCCCTTATCTGGCTGATAAAAAAACTGCGATAGACTATCTGTCTATAATAGACCAGAATTATATAGATGATTTTATGAAAGGTTTTACCTCCAGAGAGCTTTGGATTCCGGTTACTTTTGAGCGCAGATAATAGCGCTTACTCCCCAGCTTAATCTCAATAACCGGGATATTTTTAAATCCAGGCTTATGATATTTTTAAATATTCTATTTAGTAAGCGGGGAATAGCTATAGCATCGTCTCTATGATTTCTGAATCGAAATGTTCTCTGGATTTTTCTCAATATATAAAGCGGTAAAAATATAGTCCATCCGAATATTGTTATGTTAAGATTTTTAAATCCTGCACTCCTGAGCTTCTCTGCCAGGTCCGATCTTTTATATCTTCTATAATGGCCGTGGAGCTTATCATGCTGTCCCAGCAGTGCAGGGCAGGCTGGTACTGATGCTATAAGATATCCTTTTTCGCTAATTACTCTGTATAATTCAGAAAGAGACTGTCTGTCTTCTTTTGTATGTTCTAAAACATCCAGAGAGACTGCCGATCTGAAGCTGCTGTTTTTGAACGGCAGGTTTTCCAATTTGGAGACAATTATTTTTTGATTTTTAAAAAGGTTATTTATATTGATGTCTAAACCTACTATATTTGTATAATCTGTTGCTGTATTTATAAAATATCCGCATCCGCATCCGGCATCCAGTATAAAAGAATCCTTCGGAATATCTTTTATTTTTAAGAATGAAACCGCAGTGCTCTGTTTTATCCACACCCACCAGTAGTTATTTCCGACTTTGAAATAGTCAAGCATTTGATTTAGTTATGGCTGTCAGGTTTTTCTTTATTCTAAGAACTTCCCGCAGCGTTCTGGGTATGTCTTTAATTCCGATTTTGGAATAGTCTCCCAGCCGGGGGAAGTGTTCCACCGGGACTTCAAATATTGAAAAATTGAACAACCTTGCTTTGGCCAGTATCTCGGTATTTACTGAGTATCTTTTGGATTCAATCTTAATATAATCGAATATCTCCCTGCGGAATATTTTAAAGGCGCAGTCTATATCAGTAACGTTTATTTTAAACAGTATCTGCATCAATATATTGTATCCTTTTGAGAGAATCAGCCTCAAGAGAGCATCTTTTCGATGTTTTCTGTAGCCTATTACGATGTCAAATATTTCTATGTAGGGGAGCAGCAGGTTTAAATTTTTTATTTCAAACTGTCTGTCGGAATCGGTAAAAAATATCTTTTTTTTAGAGCAAGATTTAAATCCGCTGGCTAAAGCAGCTCCGTATCCTGAGTTCACTTTATGTTTTATCAGTTTTATATCTGGGAGGCTCTTTATTAACGGTTCTATTTTTTGGCAAGAGTCGTCGTTGCTACCGTCGTCTACGAGTATTATTTCAAAATCAGTCAGGTTGTTTTTTGAAAATTTATAAATTTCTTCGACCGCACTATAAATATGCCTCTCTTCGTTATAAAACGGTAGTACTATGCTTATGGAATCTTGGTTAGTCCCGGGCATATGATAATATAGTGTATAGATTCGTTTTTAAAATTAAAGCTGAATATTTTATGGTTAAAAGCCATGTCTGCTGGGTTATTATAATATGATTCAATTTCATCGGGGCTGATGCGTGTTATTAAAATTTCAGGGCCAAGCGGCACTTTATTTTCAAGGATGTTTTTTAGAAACAGGCCGTTCTCTTTAAAGGAGCGGTTGTATTTTAAGCCGTTATTATAACAGTATATTTTTAAATAATTATTTAATTCGCTGCATGTTTTATAAGCATAACCGTCTCTGACTATTAGGTGCAGCGGAATATCTTTCTGCCTCTGGATTTCGGAAATATATCTTTTAATATCTTGGAAGGCCAGTCTATTTTTATAATCCGGTTCTCTTAATTCGTTATTATAGGCCAGCATATATATATTGCCGTCTAAGTCTATGTAGTATTTGTCTTTAAATAGGCTGGTTTTAAATAGTGGTTTTTGTCCGGTGTTTTTAAAAGATAACAGCGTATTTTGACTGGCTGAAAATAATGTTATTAAGACACAAAATACAGCTATAATCTTTTTATTTTTTAATTTAGAGATTCCCAGCCCTGAAATTATTGCGCAGGCAGGCAAGTAGCCGGAGCTGTATCTGGCCCATTTTACATCTATTGTTTGCAGAACGATATAAGGCATTACAATCCAAACGAATATATGCAGATATTTTTTGAATTTTATTTTAGGCAGGCAGGTTAAAAGAGAAGTTAAAAATATTAAAAAAAACGGCAAAGAGAGCTGATAGTTAATCATCGCAAAAATATAATAGAACCAGGATTGCAGGGTCCCCGAAGGCGTAAATTCGCCCCCTAATGGGCCATGGGCATTATAACTCATTAAAAAGTAGCGTAGGATCTCTTTGTAATTGTTGAGATAGTAAGGCAGTGAACAGGCTGCCACTATGGCGGCTATTATGGTTATGTTGGCAAGCTTCTTTAAATTTTGTTTTGTAGGATTTTTAGGCAGTTCTATAAAATAGTACACCAGTTCCAGGGCAACTCCTCCTGCTATAAATATCAAAAAATGGTATTTAGTCAGCAGGCCTAAAGATAGCGTTATTCCTATGGCTAGGCAGTATTTTAAGGAAGAGAAGTTGTCGCTTTTAATAAGAAAGTATATGAAAGCAGCGGTTAAGGGCGTTATCATATTTTCTAACATGGCGTATCTGGATATTCCGTATATAGCCGGATAAGATACTGTAAGCAGAAAAGCAGTATATCCGGATGTCTTGTCTTTTAGCTCCGATGCAATTTTATAAGCAAAGAGCGCGGTTATCAAAATCAGTAAATAGTTGGAAATTATCACCGATAGCATAGATATGTTTTGAGATATGAGGCTGAGAATATTACTATAGAGAAAGTAAAAAAAAGGATAGCTGCTGTGCCCGTAAGCCGAGCGGACTATACTAATCGATAATCCTGCTGTCGGATTCTTAAGTTTTAAAAAAATATCTATTATACTGTTAAAATTGTCCGAACCCATGTAGCGATAGCTGAAAATAAAATTATATTTAGCCCAGGTAATATTGATTAAAAATAGATAGGCCAGAGCTGTAAAACATAGTATTTTTAGAAAAATGTTGCCGTTTGTGTTATTCATCGAATTATCTGTCTATATTGTCATAGCTATAGATATGGTAATAGGTGAGCAGGTATTTAATATCCAGGCCGTTTATTATGCCTTTCGTTGTGTATATTAACAGGCGTATGAAGTATTTTACGTTTTGTCTGGCTATCATGGCTGTGAGCCTTTTGCCAAAAGTTATAATATAGGCTAATCTTTGGTAGCTTTCTATCTGTTCAGGGGACAATTCTTTGGTGTAGATAGCTGCTTGGAATGTTATATTGTCTGATTTTTCCCATTTCTGGCTGTCTACTCTGCCGCCCATCTGATATATCTGGCTTACTCCTTCTTGGGTGAAAGGTTTATATATAAAAAAGGCAGAACGCTCGGCTTTTAGTCTGTCGGCAAAACTTATAGTCTCCTTTATGCTTTTTACGGTTTCACCAGGTCCCCCCAGAATATAGAAAGCCGTTATTGCTATGTTATAATATTTTGCTAATTGAAATATCGATTCTATCTGTCTGTTGGATACAGATTTTTTATATATATTTTTTCTGTTCTGTTCGTTGCCGCATTCTATGCCTATGCGCAGCAGGGCACAGCCTGAAGAGGAGAGCAGTTTTAACTTTTCTTCGTTTAAGTTGTCTATCCTGGCAAAGATGCTGTATTTTATTTCTTTTATCAGGGATGATTTTCTGTAGCCCTGACAGAATTTTTCAAGCCATTCGCTGTTTATAGTGAAGACCGGGTCAAACATCTGAAAGAGCCTGAGGTTTCTGTTTTTGTATTTAGACCAGTGATATTCTAATTCCCGGACGTAATCATCTGGGTTGCGCATTCTAAAATAATCA
>JAQUNS010000019.1 GCA_028717465.1 Candidatus Omnitrophota bacterium | reverse complement strand
CCTCCACACCTATCTGGTCTTTTGTCGCCGAACCAAAAAATACCGGTATCAAATTTCCTTCTCTCACTGATTTCCTTAAACCTTTGGATATTTCATCTTGGCTTAACTGGCCGCCTTCAAGGTAGCGCTCCAGCAACTTGTCGTCAGACTCTGCGGCAAAATCTATAATATTTTTATATGTTTCCTCTAATTTAGGCTTTATATTGGCGGGCGCACCGGCAGAATCAAATATGCTGTACACCTTATTAAGGTTTCCGGACATGCCATCCGGCAAATTAAACGGCATACAGTGAGAGCCAAAACGCTCTTTTATTCGGTCAAGTATGGCATCCATATTGGTATTTTCTTTATCGCATTTATTAACAAAGATAACAACGGGCAGATTCCTCTCTTTTGCAAAGTTAAAACACCTCTCGCTGCCAACTTCAACACCCGAAGAAGCTGAAAGCACAAGCGCAACTGAATCCACAGCGCTTAAAGCAGAGATCAAATCCCCTGCAAAATCGGCATAGCCGGGAGTATCTAAAAAGTTGATAAGTTTACCGCCTGATGTAATATTTAAAATAGAAGTATTTATCGAAACGGCTCTTTTTACCTCATCAGAAGCAAAATCACTTACAGTATTGCCCTCTTCAATCTTACCAAAACGGTTGATAGTACCGTTTTTATACAATATGGCCTCAGCCAACATAGTCTTACCTGATGCCGAATGTCCGACTAAAGCAATATTTCTAATGCTTGCTACTTCCTGCATATCCTCCTCCTTTAATGAGTAGATAATTACGGGGCATCTGTGACATAAATAATAGTCCCTAAAAATTGTTTCACAATTTATAGGAAAGCTTAATCCTCACAAACAAAGCAACATGATTAAATTATGACAAGTACTTTAAATCTTATAAAAAGGTGGTATTTTTGTCAAGGAGTGAATGATTAATTATTATAAAAAATAAATATAAATCAGGGAACCTGCGGGAAAAACATTAAAATAGACTCTTTGATTTTGCTATCAATAGACATATCTGCTATTCTCCGTCCTAGTGCATCAACTTTGTTTTTTAAATAACTATTGCCATATAAATTGCCAATAAACCACGAAAACAACTCTTTATAATAAATTTCTTTGTCTCTTAACTCTTTACTCACTATTTCTATATAGCCTAAATCATGCTTTGAACCGGTAGACTCCTCTTCAAGGCGCTCCAATCTTGCTCTATCCTGCGCTATCGCCTCTTCAATTTCATTAAATACATAAACCAATACACAAGCTAGAATATCTTCGCCGTTTTCTACGATATAATCTTTGCTGCCTTGTAGAAACGCTCCGTCAGCGCGCTTTGATTGACCTCCCAAAAGGACCCAGGTTGCTAGCTCCAAAGAGCTCTGGCGCGAACCTACATTCTTTTCTTTTAGCATATTATGTCCAATCTCTATTGCAAGATATCTGACAAAACCAAGGCACCGCATAAAATTGAAAACATCTTTTGTATTTCCTGTCCCTAGAATACGAGTAAACTCCTGCCCAAAATAATTAAATACATTTGTCAAATCAGAACGGTCATAGTTGAAGAAATAGCTACGATAACGCGAAATATTCCCCTGATCGATCCCGGTAGCCCTAGAAATATCAGCGATAATTCTATCATATTCTTCTTCAGTTAATTTTTGCGCTCCTAAACCCTGAGAGCAAATATAAGATACCTCTGGATACGCCTGAGCTAGGCCATTAGGGTTAAGGTTAGAACTTTCTAAAATAGCCCAGATATTCTTAAATAAAGATTCTGAATTTACGCCCGGAGGAGGAGTAATACGAGCATCTAACAACTGAACTCTTCTGCAACAGCAATTTTCAATAGAAAAATATTGGAAGCAGATACCAGCACAAACCAATACTAACAATATTTTTTTAAAAATATTCATTTAAAAATTTATACCACATTTGAAACAGAGAAACAAAGTTTTCAGTTAAACCAAATTTTTCGCCGACGTGGCGGAAATTAGGCCAACCGTGCCAACCTACGCGGTTGACACGGTTGCAGGCATATTCGTATGTAATTTGTGCCTATTCGTGATTTGGAGTTTGTTTTACTAACAGCTATCAGCCAAAAGCTGTGAACTGATTTGGAATATTAAGTTTTTTGAATAAGCTCTTGAAAGACAGCAGGAAGGTATTCCAAGATATCGGAGGCTATCAAAGATAACTCTGTCTTCTGTTCTTTAGCCAGATCTCCGGCTCTTCCGTGTATGTAGGCACCCAGGCAAGCAGCCTCGTAATCAGAGAGGCCTTGAACACGCAGGGCCGCTATCACCCCGCATAAAACATCGCCTGAACCTGCTGTTGCCATACCGGGATTACCGGTATCATTTATATACAGGCCGCCTTGAGATGAAGCTACTACAGTACGATAACCCTTTAAAACAACAGTCAATCCAAACTTTTTTGCAAAATCTAAAGCGATGCTCTCTTTGTCGTCATTAATTTTATCTATATCTGTTCCGCTAAGCCGCGAAAACTCACCTAGATGGGGCGTTAAAATCAAAGACCCTGCCCTTTTTTTCTTAAGTAATTTTTGAGAAAATGAATTGATGCCGTCTGCATCAAGTACAACAGGAGTATTGCAATTTAAAGCAAGGTTAACAACCAATTTTTGAGTTGCTTTATTCATTGAAAGCCCCGGCCCCGCTAAAAGTAAGTCAAAACATTCCAGCAGCCGCTTCAGCCGCTTTAAATCCGAAAAATCTGAGCTGCCGGATAAAGTCTCTTTCAAAGGAACCGTAATAATCTCTGTCAGCTTCTGCTCTATTATCGTATTGAGGCTCTCCGGTATGCCAAGATAAACCAGGCCTGCCCCGCAGCGCAAAGCAGCAGCCGAGGAGAGATAAGCAGCTCCGGTCATGCCTTTTGACCCGGCTAAAACAAATATTCTGCCGTAATCTCCTTTGTGGCTGTTTTTTTCTCTAGGGTATATCTTCCTGAAATAGGAAAGCAGCGTTTGGTCCATCAATCCTCCCGCAGTAGAATAGCACTGGCGACAGCATAGTTATCGGCATGAGAGATGCTCAGCGCTATAGTAGCCCCGAAATCCAAAGTGAAATTAAAGCTGGCAGAAGGCGATCCATTATCCTGGTTATATATCGAAATGTCCTTCCATTTAGGGGCTAACCTAGGGTCGTATGAATTCAATGCCTTATATATCGCCTCTTTGGCGGCTATGCGCGCTGCCAGAGACTGATAGAAACTCTTGCCTTTATTTTCAAGCCTATCTGCTTCATCTATATTCAATATCTTGCCCAAAAACCTCTTACCGTAAGTTAGGTAAAGGGATTTTATTCTTTTAACTTCGACTATATCTATTCCGGTTGAGAGTATTTTCATCTTATTAAACCGATCATTTCAGCAACAGCAGATTTGATGCCGACAAACAGCGCTCTGGCTATTATAGAGTAACCTATGTTCAAGCTTTCTATACCGGTTATTTTGGCTATCTCAGCTACGTTTTCATAGTCCAGGCCGTGGCCGGCATTGACTCCCAAGCCAAGCGAAATTGCAAAATCCACCCCATTTTTGATCATATCAAGTTCTTCTGCATAATCGTTGCTCTTAAATGCTTCTGCAAAACTGCCGGTATGAATCTCGATAAAGTCAGCCCCCGTATCTTTGGCGGCCTCAATCTGGTTTTTATCGGCCTCAACGAAAAGACTGACAGTTATATTCTCTTTTTTAAAATCCCGGATAACTCCAGTAAGCCTCTTTCGGCAGGCTAGTATATCCAAGCCGCCTTCTGTTGTAAGCTCCCGCCTTCTCTCCGGAACAAAAGTTACCTCATCAGGTTTAACGCTTAAAGCCACTCTTATTATATCATGGGCTAAAGACATCTCCATGTTGAATAGAGCCTTGGCATTCTCTTTTATCCTTTTGATATCCTGATCGTTTATATGGCGGCGGTCTTCTCTTAAATGAGCCACTATAGCATCACAACCTGCTTCTTCGGCTACTTTAAGGGCCTCAACAGGGTCCGGAAACAAGCCACCTCTTGCCTCTCTTACAGTCGCAATATGGTCTATATTGACGCCTAATCTCATCTTTAATGCAAAGAGACTATTGGAATTTCTACAGTAACTACTTTAGAGCTTATATTTATGGCATTCTCGGCAGGCATTAAAGAAACAGACAGGCTCTGAGTGTTGGTAAATTTCCTGATATCTATCTCCTGAGTTTCAATATTAGATATCCTGGAAAGGTCGTCCTTTTTGCCTATAATTATCACCTTGTCCGGATTAACTTTGATGCTTGAGGCCAGAATTCTGTAACCCGCAGGCGGCTCGCCCTTTACAATAACTTTAACAGGCACTACTTTAGAAACAATATCTTTAGTAAGCTCTCTGTCGCTTATACCTATTCCTTTAATGCCTATTTCGCCCTGCACATACATATAAGTTGTTGCCGCAAGCAGTAAAGCCACCAGCTTATAAGCAAAATTATTTTTAACTATTTTTATTAACTTCATCTCCGGCAGCTATCAGATTATCCTCTTCTTTAGTTACTTTTTTATTCAGTAAAACAAGCAGTTTATCCCTAAGCTCCTCAGCGCTCAGGTCTTGGTGGAGCTCCCCCCTCAAAGCTAAAGACACTTTCCCTGACTCCTCAGAAACTATAATAACAACAGCGTCGGTCTCTTCGCTTAATCCAACAGCTGACCTGTGCCGTGTACCTAAAGATTTCGGAAGTTTGCTGCTCTGGCTCAATGGAAAAAGACAGGCCGCTGTTTTAATCTTATTAGACTCGATCACAACTCCTCCGTCATGCAAAGGATTGTAAGGAGTGAATATTGCAATAAGAAGGTCTGAATTTATCAAGCTGTCTATATTTACCCCGGATTCTACAAAAGGCTCTAAATTAACTTGCCGCTGTATTGCAATAAGCGCACCGATACTTCTCCTGGCTAAGGTAAACGAAGCTTTTATTATCTCATCTATGGCTTTCTGTTCTCCTATGACAAGAGTGAACGGAGAATATTCTCCCAGCCTTGCCAGCCCGCGCCTTAATTCCGGCTGGAAAATAACTATAAAAGCAAGTACCGATATCGCGAACAGCTTGGTTAAAATCCACTTCATTACAGTAAGGTTCAGAATTTGAGAAACCAGAAAAACGAACAATATAAAGAACAGCCCTTTGAGCACCTGTTTGCCCCGGGTTGTCTCTATAAAAAGAAGCGCCCTGTAGTAAATAAACCACAACGCTACAATCTCTATTGCAAAAACAGTTAGCGGCGATATTAATTTCATTTTGCTATCCTATCTATTATTCTGGCCAGGTCTTTTGTCTCCTCAACATCATGCACTCTGACAATATCAGCTCCGTTTATAATAGCACAAGCACAGCTTGCAAGTGAACCATATAATCTTTTATCAATATCCTTATTTAAGATACTGCCCAGAAATGATTTTCTGGAAGTGCCTATTGCGATAGGCCTGCCTAAAGATTTAAACTCTTTCAACCGCCTCAACAGCGCTATGTTATCCTCAAGCCTCTTGCCAAAGCCTATGCCGGGATCTATAATTATTTTATCTTTAGCTATTCCGCTTTTTAGCGCTCTTTCAACGGCATTCTTCAGATAACGGTAAACTTCAGAAACTACATCTTGATAGGACGGATTTTTCTGCATCGTAGAAGGAGCGCCTTTCATGTGCATCAGGATAACCGCAACATTATACTTAGATGCAACTTTGGCCATTTTAGCATCGTAGGTTAGAGATGATATATCGTTTATTATGCTGGCGCCATGCTCGATTGCCTCTTTTGCAACCTTAGATTTTCTGGTATCGATAGAGATAGGGACTGAAACGCGCCTGGCTGCTTTTTTTAAAATAGGGATTACCCGTTTTAGCTCCTGCTCAACTTGCACTGTTCCAGAGCCCGGCCTTGAGGACTCTCCGCCCAGATCGATAATATCAGCGCCTTTCTCCTCCATGCGCAGAATATGCTCGATGGCCTTGTCGGTATCTAAAAACATACCCCCATCGCTGAAAGAGTCCGGGGTAGCATTCAAAACCCCCATAATGAGAGTCTTTTTGCCCAATACTATACTGCGCCCGCGGCAGTCCAATTTAATAGTTTTAGCGGAAATATTATTGAGAACATCTCTTATCTCATCTGATATGCCGCTTAATCCCCAAGGCTGTAATTTGAGCTTCTTGGTTAAATCCTGAAATTGCTTTAAAGTGCCTAGTATTATGCAGTCCGAATTCTTTGCGCTGCCATCTATTGCTCCTCGGCCAACAGCAGCATCGCCTCCGTTTGAAAGCATCTGCTGTTTTATGACATTGGCACAGATAGAGCTCGTGCCCTCGACCTTAAGGACATAAAATCCGGACTTAGGAAGCATAATATTCTTGCCTAAGCTGTCTACTTTGATTCTATCGAACTCTTCTTTAATCAGGCCGGGGTCCGGACTGAGCATCTTTACTGTTACCATCTTCTCTGGTCTCAATGCCTAATAATTTTCTTATATCGTCGCCCTCTAAAACCTCTTTCTCAAGCAGAGTATTGGTCAGAAGATAAAGCTTCTCCCTGTTTCTCTCAAGCAGCTGCTTGGCAATATGATAACACTGGTCGATTATAGTCTTTATCTCTTTGTCTATCTCCTCTGCCGTCTTTTCGCTGTAATGCTTTTCTGCCACCAGATCACGGCCTAAGAAAACCGGCCCGGAATGTTCATCAAAAGAAACATTACCTAATCTTTCGCTCATGCCGAAAACGCAGACCATATTTCTGGCCAGCTTGGCTGCATTCTCAAGATCGTTTCTGGCTCCGGTTGATATCTCACCTAATGCCAGTTCTTCTGAAGCTCTGCCTGAGAGAAAAACAGTAATCTTGTTGAGCAGCTCGCTTTTTGTATTAAAATACTTATCCTCTTCCAAGAGTTTGGTATAACCGCCAGCCATACCTCTAGGTATTATAGAAACCTTATGCAGCGGCTCAACGTTTGGCAAAAGAAGCGATACTAAAGCATGGCCTGATTCATGGAAAGCGGTGAGCTTTTTTTCTTTCTCGTTTATCACTCTAGACTTTCTTTCCGGACCGGCCAAAACCCTGTCTATAGCCTCATCCATCTCACCCATAGTTATTTCATTCTTGCCGCGCCTGGCCGCTAAAAGAGCCGACTCATTACACAGATTTGCTAAATCGGCTCCGGAGAACCCTGAAGTCTGGCGGGAAATCTTGCCTAAATCAACAGCCGGAGATATCTTTTTATTTCTGATATGGACCTTTAATATCTCTTCTCTCCCCTTAACGTCGGGGCTGTCTACGACTACCAGCCTGTCAAACCTGCCCGGCCTAAGCAGTGCCGGATCCAATACGTCAGGCCTGTTGGTTGCAGCGATAACAATCACGCTTTCATCGGTACCGAAGCCGTCCATCTCAGCTAACAGAGCATTTAAAGTTTGCTCTCTTTCATCATGGCCTCCGCCGATACCAGCAAATCTCTGCCTGCCGACAGCGTCTATTTCGTCTATAAAGATGATACAGCCCTTTCCTGTTGTGCGGGCATGGCGCTTGGTCTGCTCGAATAAATCCCTTACTCTTGCCGCTCCTACCCCTACAAACATCTCGACAAAATCAGATCCGGATAACGACGAAAACGGCACCCCGGCTTCACCGCTTACGGCTTTGGCTAAAAGCGTCTTGCCTGTTCCGGGAGGACCGGTAAGAAGAACTCCCCGGGGAATCTTTCCGCCTAAGCGCTGAAACTTTTTAGGTTCTTTAAGAAAATCGATGATCTCTTTAAGCTCTTCTTTTGCTTCCGTGACACCGGCAACATCGTCAAAAGTAACCCTGCCCTGAGCGTCTCCGAAGCGGGCCCTGATTTTTCCAAACGAAAATATCCTGCCTGTGCCTCCCCTGGTGCCGCGGTGCAAAAACCACAAAAATCCTATAAACAGCAGTATCGGGCCGACAGAGAAAATAATATTATAAAGCAATGTTTTAGGCAGCTGGACTTCAAAATCAGGCACTCTATCTCTAATGAGATCTATTATTTTATCGTCTTTGTCCGGTATAATAACCTTAAAATTAGTGCCGTCCTGCAGTCTGCCGCGCAGGAGATTCTCTGTTTTAACAACAGAAACAATATCTTCCGGGCTATCCTGGATAATCTTATAGAATTCCGAATATTTTAAATCAATCTGGCCCAAAGATTTTTCTACATTAGACTGCCAGAACATATAAAACATCCCTAAAACTACAAGCCATACTAGAAAACTTTTGCGCCGGTAATCTTTGTTTTTGTCTTTAATTTTTTTATCCTTGTCCATCCCAGCTACCTCCCTATAGTCAGCCAGTGCTTATTTTTAACTGCTTTGATTCCGGCCGGCAGATCCACTACAGAACCGACCGGCCTTTCATAGATAAGAGATTCTATCTCTTTATAGTGCGCGTATTCAAATCTTTTCAGGTCGCCTTTTACGAACTCAAAAGCCATTCTTATGACTTCTGTTATAATATACGGATGGTGCCTCTTTAAGCTGTCCTGGTTTATATTAACACAGGAGCCATCTTTTTTCACGCATCTTTTGAAAGCTGTATAGGCTTGGGACTCTACAAAATCATAGAGCTCCTGCATAGTGCAGGAGGTGTTGAATAAAACTTCTTTTATATTGGGGTTGAAATTCTGCTCCAGATATGAGATTAACTCATGGCGGATCTTGTTGCGGGTAAACTTGGTATCGTAATTGCTGTCATCTTGGCAGGCAGTTATGCCGCAAAGTTTTACATAATCTTCAATCTCTTTTCTAAAGCAGCCCAGAAGCGGCCTTATTATGGAT
>JAQUNS010000018.1 GCA_028717465.1 Candidatus Omnitrophota bacterium | reverse complement strand
TTCCTGCCAGTCGTCAGAGACCTGGCTTACGTAGTATTTTCCGACTTCGCCTTTTGAATTTCTGAGCTCAACTTTGAACGTAGATGTATAACCTCTTAATCTGTCTCCTTTTACCCAGAAGCTCAAGGCGGAGTTTTTGGAAGCGTCAATTTTGTTAAGATGCATCCAGAAGCCGTTGTATGCCGGACTAGGGGAGTCTACATCGTAATAAATCTGAAGGGAGTAGCCGTGGTCTCCTACTTTGATAGCGGAGATAAAGCTGTCTATTGCATATTGGGTGGGGTCTTCCGGATCTCTATCCCAGGCACCGAATTCCCCTCCTATATTATTAGGTTTTTCCCCTGAGTTAAAATCGGCAATAAGAATCTCTCTTCCTGTAGATTTGATTACCGGCATTTTAACACTTTGTACATCTACGGCCCCTTCAGGTGCCGTTTCCCCGGAAACTTCCAGATCTGTCTCTTCTTGCCTGGCACAGCTTAGGCATAAAATGCCCAAAAAAGCAAAAATGAGTAGCCTTTTAACCATAAACCACCTCCTCGTGTGTTTTGTATTCTAATTAATAATTATCTGATTTGTCAATAAGGAAATAATTGATTTTTTCTGATCTTCGGGTAGACTATTTAATATGCAGGATTTTTACATAAACAAGCGTATATATTACCATGATACCGATTGCGGAGGGGTTGTTTATTACGCTAACTATTTAAAACATCTGGAAGAGGCTAGGACAGAGTTTTGCATCAATAGGGGTATTCCTCTTAAAGAACTGCAGGAGAGAGGTATATATTTTGTAGTCTCGAGAGTTGAGATAGATTATAAATCTCCGGCCAGATACGGCGACATGGTTACAATTTCCGCTAAAGTAGAATACATAAAAAGGTCTTCTTTAAGCTTTTACCAGGAAGTTAAAAGAGGCGATACTATTTTAATCAAAGCCGGTACGCTCTGGGTCTGTGTGGATAAAAGTTTTAAACCGCGCGCTGTGCCTGATGAGATAAAAGACTTCTTTACAAAGTAATATACCGATTTGCTCTTTGGTTATTTGTTTTTTTAAATTTGCCCCGAATGTTGTTTTTCTTTGAAGAGATTCATCGGGGTCCCGCTACGGCGGGATAATTTGTGATTTATGGCTAGTTTGGAGGGATACCAAAGCGGACGAATGGGCCTCACTCGAAATGAGGTACTCTGAGCAATCGGGGTCCTGGGTTCAAATCCCAGTCCCTCCGTTATTTCTTCCTCTAACGGAAAACTATTAGACCAGGAATGGTAATAGTTTTCCGTAACATAAGAGAAAGAAATAACGGACTCCTGCAAGGCTCCGTCCGAGCAGGAGTACCCTTTAGAGCCTCTAACTGAAAATCATTAACCCTTTGGGAATGATTTTCAGTAGCATAGACAGAAAAATAACGGACTCCTGCAAGGCTCCGTCCGAGCAGGAGTACCCTTGTTCGGAGCTAAGCTCCGAACATTTTTTCGAAGCGTCGGGACTGTTATCTGTTTTATCTTCGCTGTTCACCGTTCACAGTTAACAGTTATCCTTTACTATCAGCTAAGAGCTAATATACTTGCCCCTGTTTTTCCTCTGGTCAATGTTTTTATGCTGTGTTATATTAGTACAAAACAGAATAAAAACAGCAATTTTAGCATTAATTTCTTGATGGAACATTCTTGTAAAACCAATTTTGCCCTAAAGACTAAGCAATGGTTAAAGATTTTATCTTTTATATTTTAGGCGGGCTTGGGTTTTTCTTCTTCGGTATGCAGATTATGTCCGAAGGCTTGAAGAAACTAGCCGGGGAGCGCTTAAAGGCCATTTTAAACATGGTGACCAAGCTGCCTGTAGTGGGCGTGCTGGTTGGAACCGCAGTGACCTGCTTGATACAGTCTTCCAGCGCTACTACTGTTATGGTGGTAGGCTTTGTAAATGCCGGGCTTTTAGCCTTAAAACAGGCTATAGCTGTTGTTATGGGGGCAAATATAGGCACAACTTTTACCGCCTGGCTTGTCTCTTCTATGTCTGTTTTTAAAATAACTCATTATGCCCTGCCTTTTGTCGGGGCAGGTTTTGCAATTAAGGCATTTGGCAGAACAAAGAATGTTAAATTCTGGGGCCAGGTAATAATGGGTTTCGGCATACTTTTTATAGGGCTTAGTTTTATGCGAGACGCTTTCGGCCCCTTAAGAGACAGCCAGTATGTCAGGGACATTCTTGTCACTTTCTGCCATAATCCGCTTTTAGGTGTTTTGGTAGGGATAATAATTACCGTCCTCTTGCAAAGCTCCAGTGCTACTATAGCGATTGTTCAGGTCCTGGCTTTTAACGGCCTGTTAAGTTTTCCGGCTGCTGTACCTATAATACTGGGGGACAATATCGGTACTACTATCACAGCCCAGCTTGCTTCCGCCGGTACAAGCGTAAACGCCAGGCGTACTGCTATGGCCCACAGTATATTCAACATCATCGGAGTCAGCTACATGATGATATTTGTCTATAACGGCTGGTTTGTAAAATGGATAAATTTTATCATTCCCGGAGAGATGACATTGAAAGGGATAATGTTTTATATAGCCGTATCCCACAGTTTTTTTAATATTGCCAATACTTTGATTTTCCTGCCTTTTATTAACTGGCTGGAGAAGCTGTGTATATTTTTGGTTCCCAAGAAAAAAGGAGCTATAGAGCCTGGGCCGCAATATTTAGAGAAGCACCTACTCAATACTCCGACTATAGCAATTGAACAGGCCCGGCGGGAGATTGCCCGTATGCTTAATATAGCCTCAAAATCGGTATCTAGTGCCATAAAGAGTTTTTTAGATAGTGACTTGAGCCAGATTAAGCAGATCTCTGAAATGGAACAGATGGTTGACGGGCTTCAATCGGCTATTACCGAATATCTTGTCGATATTTCTCAAAATAGCCTCAGCGACGAAGAGTCAGAGTCGTTACCGGTTTTAATACACAGTGTAAATGATGCCGAGAGAATAGGGGACCATGCCGAAAATATCGTTGAATTTGCAGAGCGCAGGGCGGGCGAAAAACTTCCCTTTACAGACGACGCCATGAAAGAGATCAATCTGATGTGGAATGAACTGCGCAGCATGATGACAGAGGCAGAGAGCGCTCTTTTGAACAATAATTATGATATGGCCGAAAGCGTTTTATCCAGAGAGAAAAACATAAACAGGCTTCAGGTCGATTTGAAAAAATCCCACGTTGACAGGTTAAATGAAGGAAAGTGCAATATCAAATCCGGCATCATATTCCTTGATCTGGTAGACAACATGGAGAAAATAGGAGACCACCTTACAAACATAGCCCAGGGAGTACTGGAAGAGATGCGCTGGAAGGCCCAAAAAGAACATGCCGGATTCAAGAAGACAGCCTTTAACTAAATTTATTCGACTTCTTTCCACTTTCTCCAGCTTACAGGTATAGACCAGAGCAGCTCATTTACTTTTGTAAGAGCCTGGTGAGAGAAATATATTTTACAATTACTTCCTAAGTAGGGTATATGGATAGTATTTCCCGAGAGCACTATGCTTCCGTAAACCTCGATATAGGCAGGGGGTGAGGTGAATGCGCTGTTAAGCTCAACTGAAGTTGAGGGGTTATTGCCGGAAGTTATATGTTTTGCGATAACTGCGCCTTTGTACTGTCCGTAGTTGCCTATTTTTACGGCTGAGTTTGGCGCGTAGATATTACAATATAACTCAGGCCTGTTGTAAGCTATGAAAACATCTTCATAATAGAATACATCTTCTTCCTCATAATTTGCTCCTTCTATATATAGCACAAAATCTTTAGCGTTTACTGATTCACTGGCCGGCTTTATCTTGGGCGTATTGCCGAATTCCACCTTGCCTTTAACATTTATATCTGCCGGGTTCTGGTAGCTTATCAGGCAGCTGTTGCCGGCCGATAAATTGTTTATATTATAAGTTCCCCCGGTGATTATCAGTGTGGAGTTATTTCCTATCGAGATGTTTCTGTAGCTCCCGGGTTCTAAGGTATAGGTTGCGTTGCTGTCTATGCTTATGTCATCTGCGCCTGCTTCAAAATCAGGAAATTCAGGCAGGCCGGAAAAAGGGACAGTACAGGGCGTAACCTCATCACCGCTATGGACAAATCCGGTTCCGGTAGTAAGCTGGGTATTGTAATAAATATTTCCTGTTACCTGAGCATTATTGCCCAGCGTTATAGAGTCGCCTATTATTGAGCCGCTAAAGCTGGCGTTATCTCCGACTGTAACACTGCCGCCGTCTAAATATGCTCCTATGGCGCCGCTGCTTACGGACAGGTTGCTGCCTATAGTTACGCTTTCAATTCCGATTATAGCAAAATTTTCCAGGTTCATTGCCGGGCTGCCTTTAAAATATATCTTTGAAGTTTTGTTAGCTGTTTGATTTATTATTATCAAGCCGTGCCACTTGGCGCTGCCCAGCATTTCAAATATCGGGTAGCTGCTAGAATATGAAGAATCTTCTATATAGAGTATGCCGTAGCCTTTAAATCCGTGCGATAAAGTTATCTTTGCGTTATTTACATATACTATCTGGAAATTATCTTCAGCTCCGATTGCGGTATTTTGATAAACAGTATCTCCGGAAATAGATATGTTAGCGTTTTTTTTGATTACAGCAGTTAGATCCTCTATAGCGAGATCATAAGAGAAATTACCTGCGGTTTGGGGGGATCCTTCTAAGGTAATATGGCTGCTGTGGAGCAGGCTGCTTGAGAGGTTCAATTTGACTGCCTCTTTTATCCCGGATGATTCTGTGCCGTTGATATTGAAATTTTTACCGCTGAATATCGTATATAGCGATTTTCCTGGGTCCCCGTGCATTTCGGCATCCGGGTTTAAGTTTTTAAACAGAAAATTTACTGCGGCCAGTTCATCTATGTTTAGCTGCACTCTTAATCCGGCCTCCTGAGTTGCTTTTTTATAAACTGCCTCTGAATGAGGCATAAAGATGATAAGGGCTAGCAGTATCAGCACATTATTTTTCATTGTCCAGCCTCCTTCCATTTAATAAAATTAGCCGGTCGCAAAGAGAGTTCTGTGTTTATGTCCTGGAGTATCTCTTGAGAATAATAACAGCGGGCATTTTTGCCGCTGTTTGGAATCTGGAATTTATTTCCGATAAAAAGCATAGCACCGTAAACTTTTACAAAGCTGGATTCGGAGCCCTGGCCTGCAAAAGCGCTCTCTAAGACTATCGAAGCGGAAGCATCATTGTCTGTTGTAACTGTTTTAGCTATTATGGCGCCTTTTATGTCGGAGTTATTTCTTATTTGTATCTTGGAGTTGGGCGCATAAATATTGCAATAGAGCCCGGGATCATTGCCCAGATTAAATACGTTTGTATCGGATGAGTATCCGTAACCTTCGATATAAAATACGCAATCGGTGGAATCAAGTGCTACTGATGTTGTGTATATCCGGGCATTATTGCCTAAGGTAACCCGCTCTTTTACATTGATTGTAGATTTAGCCAGATATATTATCTGGGCGTTATTGCCCATGTAGATGCTGTTAAGGTTATAATCCCCGCCGTTTAAATATAAAATGCTGTTATTGCCCAGCGCTATATTGTTATAGGAGCCTTCGTTTAAATAATAACTACTGTTGTTGCTTAAATTTATGCTCTGGTTGCCCTGCGTAAAAACAGGGAAGTCAGGCAGTACTACAAACGGAAACTCTGAAGGCGTGATCTGACTGCCACTAAGAGAGAAGTTATTGCCGTAACTGAAAGTATTGTAATACAGGTCCCCTTCGATATTGGCATTATTCCCGATGCTCAGGTTGTCTGCCCGGACATCACCGGTAATATTTGCATTAGTGCCTATAGTGAGAGTTCCTCCTGCTCCGGCTACCGCGATGCCTCCGGATGAGATATCAAGGTTGTTTCCGACAGTCAGGCTATCAGCTGCGACTATTACGAAATCCTCTATTCCGAAAGATGCTTCTGAGCCCTGAAGCAGTATCTTGGATGTTTTAGTGCCGCCGTTAGGCTGGTTGATTATGATAAGCCCGTACCAGGCTGCATTGTTGAGCATCTGCAATAACGGTTCATGATCCGAAAGACTGCTGTCTTCAATATAGAGCACTCCATGGCCGGTGAAATTATTGCTTAGAGTAAGGCGGGCATTGTTGACATATACGATTTTATAGCTTCCGCTTGAGCCTATAGAGGTGTTGCTTAAGGTTGTATCGGATGAATATACTAGGTCAGCATTTTTGCGCAGGAATATTGCCAGATTTTTAGTATCTATCTCATAAGCTATACTGCCTTCAATTGAACTCGGGGTGCCTTCTAATGTGATATTAGAGGTTGTTAAATTGTCTTCTGTGGTTGACAGGCGTATTGCCGGTTTGCCGCCTTCTTCCAGAGTCTCACCGTTATAATCGTGATTGCTACCGCTGATGACTGTTGCTTCTGCGCCGGCTCCCAGGGCTGTTATAACGGCTGAGGGGCTGCTGCCAGATATTATAAAGTTAAACATCCCCAGCTCAGAGATATTAAGCTCTGATTTTGTTGCCGAGGCATAAGTTATTTTCCTGTAGTCTAGGGCATAAGCATAAGATGATAGAAATAATGTCAATACCGCAAGATATCTGTATATTTTCATAATATTCTCCTTGTTCTTTAAACCGCTTAATGTAATTATGCAATATATATGCCAGAATGTGCAATAGCGAAGTGATTGAAAAATAAACTAGTTATGGTTTAAGCCGTATTTAAATAAGCGAAAATTAGTTAACTTTAGTTGCAGGCTGTCTGAAATGTTTACACTGCTATAATTTTTTATGCCAGGCCTGCCTTAAAAAATCAGGAAATATACCTATGGTTTTATCTCAAAAGACGTGATTTTTTTAAATGTTTTGATCCTTTTTTCTATGTCGGATTTTGAAATCGAACCTAATTTGCCCAGGCTAAAATCTTCAACTGCAAAAGTCGCCATAATGCTCCCGTAGATTACGGCTTTTCTCAAAGTTCCCTGGCCTATTTTTTTATGTTTTGCCAGATAACCCATAAACCCCCCGGCGAAGGTATCTCCTGCGCCTGTGGGGTCAAAGACCGATTCCAATAAGTATGCCGGCGTTGTAAACATATGGTCTTTTGTAAACAGAAGCACGCCGTGCTCTCCTTTTTTAATTACAATTATTTTAGGGCCAAACCGGAGTATTTTTTTCCCGGCTTTAATAAGGTTAGCCTCATAGGTAAGCTCTTTGGACTCCGATTCATTGATGATAAAAATATCAACGCGCTTGAGCAGGTTTATGAGTTTTTTACGTTTGTTTTCGATCCAGTAGTTCATTGTGTCGCAGGCAACCAGTTTTGGATTTTTGATCTGGTTTAAAACCTTCACTTGAATCTCGGGGTCAATATTGGCCAGAAATATATATTTGCTTTTTCTGTAGTCGCCGGAGAGTTCAGGATTAAAATCTGCAAATACGTTTAAGTCGGTAGTTATTGTTTTTGGATTTGAAAAATTCCAGCTGTATTCGCCCTCCCAGTGGAATGTCTTGCCTTTTTTTATGCTTAAACCGTTTAAATCTATGTTTTTGTTTTTTAAGAAAAGAATATGTTTTTCAGGGAAGTCTTCTCCTACGACTGCTACCAGCTTAACAGATGTAAAATGGGATGCGCTGACAGAAAAATATACCGCAGATCCGCCCAGTATATTTTTAACTTTTCCAAACGGCGTTTTAATTGTGTCCAGCGCTATAGAGCCAATTGCCAGTATGCTCATGGGTTTATATTCTACCATGAAGGCTAAGAAAAAAATAATATTAGTTTAGCTGGAAAATAAAAATGCAGGGCTAAGGTTTAATTTTTACTGTTTACTGAGATCATATTTCCCTGTCCAGCGTCCTGTAGGAGATGGCTTCGGAAATATGCTGGTTATTGATTTCCTGAGATGAGTCTAAGTCAGCTATAGTCCTGGCTACTTTTAAAATTTTATCGTATGCCCGGGCTGATAGGCGGAGTTCTTCTATTGCCATTTTTAAAAGGGTTGATGGTTCAGAGCCAAGTGAACAGAATTTCTTTATTTCTCTGGTAGCGAGGCGGGAGTTGAATTTTTTTACTCTTTTCATCTGGATTTTGCGCGTCTTTTCTATCCGTTTTCTTATTTCAGTTGAAGGTTCAGAGAGAGCCTCCTCTGAAAGCTCTTTGTATTTAACTGCCGGCACACGGATTTGAATATCAATCCTGTCTAATAACGGGCCTGATATTTTCTGAAGGTAGCTTTGTATTTTATACGGGCTGCAGTTACACTGGGTTGTATTAGAACCGTAATATCCGCAGGGACAGGGGTTCATCGAGGCAACAAGCATAAACTCAGACGGGAATCTTATTGAACGCTGGGCCCTGGCAACCGTGACCTGCCCGTCTTCCAGGGGCTGCCTTAAGGCTTCTAAGGCATTGCGTTTAAATTCAGGCAGTTCATCTAAATAAAGGACGCCTTTATGGGAGAGCGAGACCTCTCCCGGCTTAGGGTAGGTTCCTCCTCCTATAAGAGCGACATCGGAAGATGTATGGTGCGGAGACCTGTAGGGCCTTTGGAATACAAAAGGGTTATTACTGTTAAGCAGGCCAGATATGCTGTGTATTTTAGATACTTCGATTGCTTCTTCGATATTCATGGCGGGAAGGATTGTAGGGATGCGTTTTGCAAGCATGGTTTTGCCTGCTCCGGGCGGGCCTATCATCAGCAGGTTGTGGGCTCCTGCTACTGCTACTTCAATAGCACGTTTTGCCTGGTACTGCCCTTTAACTTCTGAAAAATCGCAGTCATATTTATTGGCGTATTTTGCAATATCTTTGGGATTGGACTTAAAAGGGGATATGTTTAGCTTGCCCTGGATGAATGCTGCTGCTTCAAGAAGATTTTGCACCGGATAGACCTGGATATTCTGATAAAAAGATGCTTCTTTGGCATTTTCAGAAGGAAGTATCAGGCCTGATTTTCTTCTCTCCTTGACCAGCCCGACCAGATTCAAAGCCCCCTTTACCGGCCTCACCGTACCGTCCAGGGCCAGTTCTCCTACTATTATAAATTTCTCAAGGTTAGAATTGTCGATGTTGCCGATAGAGGCAAGTATCGCCAGAGCTATAGGCAGGTCGTATAAAGATCCCTCTTTTTTGGTATGAGCGGGGGCAAGGTTTATGGTTAGCCTTTTGGCCGGGAAATCGAAGCCAGAATTTAAAATTGCAGACCTTACGCGCTCTTTGCTCTCTTTTATGGCGGTATCAGGAAGGCCTACGATGTTAAGTTGAGGCAGGCCTCTGGATATATCGGACTCTATCTCTATTAGGTATGGCTCAATGCCTATCGTGCCGGCAGAATAGGATTTAGCT
>JAQUNS010000017.1 GCA_028717465.1 Candidatus Omnitrophota bacterium | reverse complement strand
GGATTACAAAGAGCAGGCTCAAAGTCATACCTTACGCAAAAAATTGCCTGGACTGCCAGGAAAAAGAGGAAAAAAGGAACAAGAAAAAATGAAGAGAGGCCCAGGACCAAAGGGCCTGCATCTGGTTTTGTTTTGTGTTTTGCTGCTCTTTGATCAGTTTGCTAAAATCTACCTTAGCAACTTTCCGGAAGGCAGCAATGTCGTTACGATTCTGCCCGATTTTTTAACCATAACTACTCTTGTAAACCCCGGGATAGCCTTTGGCATGCTCAGTAATTACCCAGCTTTAATTTTGTGGGCAAATATTGCTATAACGGTTTGTTTGGTTTTATATTTTGTTATGTTATTCAAACAAAATAGGCTCCGTTTTCCATTTACGCTTATCATTGCGGGGGCTTTATCAAACCTGATAGACAGATTTATCTACGGCGGGGTATTTGATTATATAGATTTTAATTTTTTCCCTACGTTTAATATGGCCGATGCCTATATAACCGTTGCTATCGTGCTCATTCTTAAAGATGCTTGGTTCAGAAAAAAAAGATTTCAGGTTTAAGTCAGAATCTTCCGGCATAAGGCTGGATCTGTTTTTGCAATCTAAATTCAAAAAACTCTCCAGAGAAGAGCTTAAAGAGATAATTCATAACGGTTCTGTTTTGTTAAACGGTAAGCCTGTTTTTAAGCCCGGATGCAAGTTAAAAGAGACAGATGAGATAGCAGTATCTTTATCCGGTTCTGATGACCGTGCGGTTGAGCCGCGCAATATCGAGTTTAAAATAATATATGAAGACGACGATATAGCGGTTATAAACAAACCAGCCGGGCTTATGGTCCATCCCTTGAGCAGAAAAGACAAAACTACTTTAGTTAATGGGCTGGTTTTTAAATATGAGTCTTTATCTGATTTGAGCGGGCCTTTTAAGCCGGGCATAGTCCACAGGCTGGATAAAGATACCTCCGGAGCTTTAATTGCAGCTAAAAACAACGCAGCTCATTTAAAATTAGCCAGCGAATTTAAAAACAGAAGAGTAGTTAAAAAATACCTTGCTGTTGTTGAAGGCAGGATCGAATATGATGAAGGAATTATATCGAAGCCGATAGGCCGCGATAAATTTAAAAGAATGAATATGCGTATAGATGATGCCGAAGGAAAACCGGCAGAGACCTATTACAGGGTTATAGAGAGATTATCTTTTAAACAAAATTCAAAGATACGGCCGTACTCTTTTCTACTGCTGTACCCTAAGACAGGCAGGACACATCAACTGAGGGTGCATATGCGTCATTTCGGGCATCCGATAGTATCGGACTTAAGGTATGGCAGGAATTCTGATTTAATATCGCGGCAGGCTTTGCATTCCTACTATCTCAAATTACAGCATCCGGTCAATGGCCAAGTTATGAGCTTTAAGGCCGAGCTGCCCGAAGATTTTAAAAATTTACTTTTTAATTTAGGCTTACAGGACTATAATCTTATTTTAGATAACTATACTTCGGAGGTGTAATATGCTCAAAAAAATATTGATAGCTGTATTGGCCGCATTAATAGTCTCAGGGCTCTCGCTTGGTTATTTTCTGCTTTATCAGGAAAAGCAGAAAGAGTCGGCTTTAAGGAAAGAGGCAGAGCTAAGCCTGGCTATGCTTAGCAACAAAAACCAGCAGATTAGCTCAGAGCTGGAAAAGATTAAAAACGAATATGAAGCTGTCAGGTCTGAATTCGAGGGCAAATCGGCAGAGAACAAGGAGTTAGCCGCTGAGATAGAAAAAATCACTGCTGTATTAAAAGATGCACAAGCCGAGATGACCATGCTTTATCAGGAAAGAGATGTTATGCTCACCAGGCTTAAAAATCAGGAACAGGAATTGAAAAACTATAAAAGCAGTCTGGAGACTGCCACGGTTAAGCCGGATAATATTTTAAAAGAAGAAGTGAAGCTGGAGGATATAAAAGTTAAAGAAACTGCTCAAGGTGCGGATAATCAGATGCCGGTTAAGATTGCAAGAATATCCGCTGAAGTCATGGCTTTTAACAGAGAGTACGGTTTTGTTGTTTTAAACAAAGGATCCAAAGACGGCATCAGCGGCGGTTCTACTTACAGTTACGGCGTCCAGGGCCAGAATCTGGGGCGGCTTAAGCCGGACAGAGTGTATGAGTCTATGTCTGTCTTGGATATCCTGGAAGGAAAAGAAAATATCTCTGAAGGCATGAGAATAGATATAGTACAGGATAATTAAGTGTTGTTTTATGATAGTAAAACCTGCAGCTGAGAGTATCGTTTTTAATGCCTCAACAACTGTGCCCGGAGATAAGTCAATATCCCACCGTAGCATATTCTTTTCCTCGCTGTCGGAAAATACAGTTAGGATAGAAAATTTTTTATTCTCTGAAGATTGCCTTAGGACAATAGAAGCATTTATCAATTTGGGCATTGAGATAAACTGTTCTGACAGCTCTGTCACTGTAACAGGCAAAGGTCTTCAAGGTTTAAGCAAGCCGTCCGGAAATATTTATGCCGGTAATTCAGGGACAACCGCCAGGCTGATGCTGGGGCTCTTGAGCGCCCAGAATTTCAAAGCGGTCATATCAGGAGACGAGTCTTTATCCAAAAGGCCGATGAAGAGGGTGACAGAGCCTCTTGGTGAGATGGGCGCAGATTTCAAGGGTAATTTTTTGCCCATAGAGGTTAAAGGCTCCAGGCTTAGACCTATAGATTATCGCCTTGTTGTGGCAAGTGCTCAGGTAAAATCGGCTATTTTAATAGCCGGGATGTATGCAGACGGCGTTACTGCTGTGCACCAGGATTATAAAACCAGAGATCACACAGAGAGAATGCTGAAATCTTTTGGCGCCCCCGTATCTATAGCAGAGTCCGTTGTATCTATATCTAAAACAGACTATTTGAATGTTGTTGATTTCGCCGTGCCTGGAGATGCCTCTTCGGCAGCTTTTTTAGTAGCGCTGTGCCTGTTGAGCAGTAAGGCTAAGATCACAGTGCGCAATGTCGGAATAAATCCGACCAGGTTAGGTTTTATAAACGTGCTAAAAAGAATGGGTGCCAAAATAGATTTAAATATTGTGCTTAAAGAAAGCGATTCTGAAATAGGAGAGCCTTCTGCCGATATAACTGTAACTAGTTCCAACTTGCAAGGTACCACTGTCAGAAAAGAAGAGATCCCTCTTTTAATTGATGAGCTTCCTATATTATTCTTGCTCTTTGCCCTGGCAGAGGGTAGAAGCTATGTAGAGAATGTCTCTGAGTTAAAAGTGAAAGAGACTGACAGGGTAAACTCGGTGTTAAGCAATTTAAGGCGTATGGGAGCAGACGTTGAGACAACAGGCGAAGACGTCAAAATAACAGGCGTTGACAGGTTGAATGCCGGTGAGCTGTTGAGTTTTTCTGATCATAGAACAGCCATGGTTAATATTATAGCTGCTGTATTTGCCAAAGGTAATTCCTATATAGATGATATTGAATGTATAAATATATCCTATCCCGGTTTTGTAGCGGAACTGAAAAGCATATTATCGGATCAGGTTGAGTTTAGATAGATAGTATATAGTAAACAGTAAACTGTGAACTGTGAACAGAGAAGATAAAACAGAGAAAAGTGAATAGTAAATAGTGAACAGTAAACAGTGAACAGTGAACAGAGAAAAGTAAACAGTCCCGACGCTACGGTCGGGATAAATAAACAGAGAGCAGTGAACAGTAAACAGTTAAAATGAATAAGCTCCAAGTAAAATATAGTATAGCAAACGTTGAATAATGCTAAGCTCAATGCAACAAAACAGGTTGAACCTGTTTTGTTGCATTGAGTGTTTTAACATTTTAAACATAATTTTTGTTATTTGACTTAGTTTTTGTAACTTGATAAAATAAATCCACTTAAAATGGTTAAATCAAATTTGTCAAAATTCTGGAAAGGCGCTATCTCTGTCTATGAGAGGTTGAGCGGTTCGCTCTCTTCCGATATAGGCATAGATTTAGGCACCGCTACTACGCTTGTCTATGTTAAAGGCGAAGGTATTGTGCTGTGCGAACCTTCCGTGGTAGCGATAGAAAAAACCCAGAATCGGGTTCTTGCCGTAGGAGAAGAAGCAAAAAGGATGCTCGGTAGAACTCCCGGCAATATAGTTGCCATAAGGCCATTGCAGGACGGCGTAATAACTGATTTTGAAGTAACTGAGCAGATGCTCAGGTACTTTATCCGTAAAGTCAACAAAAAGAAGTTTCTTGTTAAACCCAGAGTAGTTGTGGCTATACCTTCCGGTATTACTGAGGTAGAGAAAAGGGCTGTCAAAGACTCTGCACTCCATGCCGGAGCAAGAGAAGTTTATCTGATAGAAGAACCTGTGGCTGCTGCCATAGGAGTAGGCCTGCCTATATATGAGCCGGTCGGAAATATGATAATAGATATAGGCGGAGGTACAACAGAGATAGCAGTCATATCTTTAGCCGGGCTTGTGCTTTCTAAGAGCATACGTATCGGCGGAGATGAGATGGACGGAGCTATTATTCAGCATATGAAAAAAACCTATAATCTTATGATAGGCGAAAGAACTGCAGAGGATATAAAGATTAAAATAGGTTCAGCCTATTCTTTAGAAGAAGAGCTTTCCATGGAAGTAAAGGGCAGAGACATAGTGACCGGACTGCCTAAGACTGTGCCTGTAACGTCCGAAGAGATACGGGAGGCTTTGGCAGAACCTATTACTCAAATACTTGAAGTGACAAGATTTACATTAGAGAGAACCCCTCCTGAGCTTTCTGCCGATTTAATAGAGGTAGGGATTGTCTTAGCAGGCGGCGGAGCTTTGTTAAGAGGCTTAGACCGCTTGATAACGGAAGAGACCGGGCTCCCTGTTCACGTGGCGGAAGATCCCTTGACTGCCGTTGCTTTGGGTACCGGCAAGGTATTGGGTGAATTAAGATACTTGAAGAGAGTTACTGTCCAGCCTAAATTAGAGTCTTAATACAGCCGTTTGCCTATAATTTTATAGATGAAAAGAAGCCTTGTTTTAGTCTCTGTATTCATAGCTTTATTCTTCCTTAGAGGCGCAATCCAGTATGTTTTCATAGCAGCATCAGGCCGGTTTTCAAGCTTGCCTTTTCTTGGCTTTAAAAATAAAGGAATTGAGATTCAACCTGGTGAAATATCAAAGATAATCCAGGAGAGCGAGGTTAAAAGCCATAAGATAAAAGATTTAGAAAATGAGAACAGGCAGCTTAAAGACCTGCTTGGCCTTAAAAAAGATTTCAAAAATTCTGTTGCTGCCAGAATAACAGGCAGGCTAAAAGAAGAGCTGGCAGTAAATTTTATGCTCGACTCCGGAAGCAAGGACGGCGTAAAGAAAGACAATGCTGTTATGGCTTTAAGCGGTTTAGCCGGAATAATAGATTATGTCGGTGAAGATTTCTCTATTATGCTTCCCTGTTTTGACCACCGTTTCAACATATCAGTGCGCATATCCTCTACCAGAGAAGTAGCCCTTCTTTCAGGCAGGGGCAAGGGGAGATTATTTGAACTGCTTTATTTGAACAGCAATACTGATGCTAAGCCCGGAGATTTAGTGGTAACTTCCGGAGAGGGTTTGTTACCCAAAGGCTTGATGGTGGGCACAATAACAGAGCTCAATATGCATTCCTCCCAGATGTACAAAACAGCTTATCTGGAGCCTTTTGTCGATTCCAGCAAGATAGAGAACGTGCTGATTCTGGTTAAATAGTTATGGGTATAGCTCTATTTTTACCGATAATGGGGGTTTTAAAATTGCTGACCGGGGTGGATTTGATAGCTTTTTCATTTTTATTTTTTCTTATTTTTGAAGATAGTTTTGATGATAAGAAATTTATTATTTTTATGGTTTTTGGAGAGTTATTCAATATGTCCAATTTTGGAGCCTGCGGAATATCTTTTCTGATCCTGTATCTTATTAAAATATGGCAGAGAAAAGTTTTTAACTCTAATTATATTTTCAATATTTTGTTTTTTTCAATAGGTTATTTATTCATCCGTACCGCTTGCAATTTCAGTCATATATTAAGGTTTAATCCCGGTATAAGTTTTTATTTGATTAGGCTGTTTGAAAACTTTGTATTTGTTTTAATTTTATTTTTTAGCTTAATTTGGGTAGAAAAATGTTTGGCAAAATTTACAAAACGTTTTTAATATCGTCCCTGTCTATAATAATTTTGCAAACTGCCTATCTCCAGATTGCAAGAGGAAGGTACTACCGCGACATGAGCCTGAACAACTACCTCAGGGTGCTTCCTCTGAAGGGCTACAGGGGCAATATTTTAGACCGTTACGGCAGGGAGCTTGCTGTTAATCAGCTTAAATTCGCCGTTAATATTCTGCCCGACAGGTTAAAAAATAAAAAAGATATTTTCAGCATAATAACTGAAGAATTCAACATAAACGAAGATGAACTTGAAAGGATTTATAGGTTGAGGTTTAGGGCGCCGTTTGCCCCTTTGACTCTGATCTCTGATGTCGATTTTAATAAAGCGCTCTATTTTAAGGAAAAGTACCGCAATATTTCCGGTCTTTTTGTTTCAGAAAACATCGAAAGGTTCTATCCTAACGGCAGAGTTGCTTCTCATATCCTGGGTTATCTTGGCGAGATATCGGGTGATGAATTAGTTGAGTTAAAGCCCTACGGTTATAGGTACAGCTCTTATATAGGGAAAAGCGGCATAGAAAAACAGTATGAACCTTACTTAAAGGGCAGTGACGGAGGCATGCTTGTAAAAGTAGACAATCAGGGCAGAATCGTGGAGGTATTAAACAGGGAGGAGCCTGAAAGGGGCCTGGACGTTTATCTTACTGTAGACTTAGACCTTCAGAAAGCGGCTGATGATATGTTAGCTAACTACAAAGGCTGCATTTTAGTAATGGACGTTAGAACAGGCGATATGATAACAATGTCAAGTTCTCCCGGTTTTGACCCTAATGCTTTTATTAATTCCGGCAACAGCCGGGTGGCCAAGCTTTTAACGTCTGATAAAAATCCGCTCTTTAACAGGGCTATACAGGGAGAGTATGCTTTAGGTTCTACTTTTAAGATTGTGCTAGCAGAAGCAGCTTTAGAAGATAAAGCTGTTGGTCAGGATGATAAATTTTTCTGTCCAGGTTATTTTAGTTATGGCAAGAGCAGGTATAGGTGCTGGAAACAGGAAGGGCATGGCTGGCAAAACCTCAAAGAAGCCATAGAGCACTCCTGTAACGTTTATTTTTATAACACAGGATTAAAATTAGGCGCCGATGCCATAGCTCATTATGCCGGCATGTTTGGGTTTGGCAAAAAGACCCAGATAGACCTGCCTTATGAGAAAAGCGGACTTCTGCCTTCGCCGGCCTGGAAAGTGAAGAATATCAAAGAATCATGGTATCCGGGAGATACCATTAATTTTTCTATAGGCCAGGGCTATTTTTTAGCTACTCCAATTCAGGCTCTGTGTTTAATGGCAGCGATAGCCAATGGCGGCCATTTGCTGAGGCCCAGAGTGTGCAGTGTTATAAGCGGCGAGGTTGCTTACGGCATCGAAGATAGTGTTTTAGCTGTCTCTGAGAAAAATTTAAGATTTATAAGGAAAGCAATGTTTGATGCTGTCAATAGCCCTAGCGGGACCGGGCAGGCCGCCAGAATGCTGCCTTATCTGGCAGGCAAGACAGCAACTGCTCAAAATCCTCACGGAGATTCCCATGCTTGGTTTAGCGGTTTTGCTCCTTACGATAATCCTGAAATAGCATTTCTGGTCTTTATAGAGCATGGCGGAGGCGGAGGTTTTATCAGTGCCAGGATAGCAAAAGAGTTTTTGAAGTATTATTTTAAAAAAAAGGAAAGCGATGAGCCGAAAATTTGATGTTTTAATACTGTATGTGATTTTGGTTTTTATCTTAGGCAGCGCCAACCTGTATAGTGCCAGCTCTAATTTTCCCCATAATTATTTGGCCAAGCAGATAATCTGGTTTGCTGTCTCTGTATTAGTGGGTATTGTCGTTTATGCGGTAGGAATAAGGAATATTTTAAATATGGGCTTATTTTTGTATGCTTTTGCTTTACTGCTTCTTGTGGTTGTTCTTTTGATACCGTCTGAAGGCGCACGGCGATGGATAAGCATCGGGTTTTTTAACATCCAGCCTTCTGCTGTTATGAAATTTGCGCTTCCGATTTTTTTGGCCGCGGTATTTCAATACAGCAATATAGATACGGTATTTTCTTTTATCCCGCCGATATTTTTTACGCTTCTGGGTTCATTTTTGATTGCCAAAGAACCGGATTTAGGAGGAGCATTAATGCTGCTGCCGGCATTAGGGGCTTTCTTTATTTTAAAAAAAGCATATTTTAGAAAAGCGCTTGTATGGATTGTTGCCGGCTTATTGATGGTGCCGGTTCTTTATTTTAAGCTGGAACCTTACCAAAAGAGGCGCCTTCTTACTTTTGTCAATCCGAACATAGATCCGCTTGGCGCCGGATATACTCTGATGCAGTCAAAGATTGCTGTCGGTTCGGGAAATATTTTCGGAAAAGGCTGGCTTAAAGGCGCCCAGGGCCAGCTCAGATTTTTGCCCGAATCACACACTGATTTTGTATTTCCGGTTTTTGCTGAGGAATGGGGTTTTGCAGGCATAGTGGTTCTTCTGGGATTATTTTTTTTGATGCTGAGGAGAATGTACGCTATAGCAGAGAGCCAGAAAGAATATTCATCCAGGATGCTTATGCATATGTTTCTGGTTACTATAACGGTTCAGATAGTAATCAACTTGGGCATGACGATAGGTATTTTGCCCATCGTTGGATTACCGCTTCCTTTTTTTAGCTACGGCGGCTCAGACTTAGTTGTCACAGTTGCAATGATAGCCTTGTTTTTAAGGCGAGACTGAAATGAACAAAACCGATTTAATATCTTTTTTTCTGGATAAATCCAAAACTGTATGCAAACCGGGCCGCTATATAGGCCGGGAGTGGAACAGCGTGGATAAAGACTGGGGAAAAGCCTTTTTAAAAGTTGCGATATTATATCCTGATGTTTACGAAATAGGCATGAGTAATCAGGGCTTAAGATTGCTCTATGAAATTATAAATTCACATCAGGATTTTTTATGCCAGAGGTGCTTTGCGCCATGGTTTGATATGGAGAAAGCCTTACGGGATTCTAGCACCCCCCTGTACAGCTTAGAGGATACAATACCATTATCGGAATTTGATGTTGTGGCATTTAGCCTGCAGCATGAATTAAACTACACAAATATTTTAAATATTCTGGACATGTCGGGCATTGAAATTTTCAGTGCTCAGAGGGCCAAGAGGCAGCCTTTAGTAATAGGCGGCGGGCCTTGCAGCCTCAATCCGGAACCGGTAGCAGATTTTTTTGATTTTTTTGTAATAGGCGAAGCTGAAGACATTATAATCCCTATATTAGAAAAAATTAATTTTTGTAAACAGAATAAAACTGGGAAGCCGGAACTATTAA
>JAQUNS010000016.1 GCA_028717465.1 Candidatus Omnitrophota bacterium | reverse complement strand
GGTTTTTGTCTATAGGTACTGAGAAGAGCAAGGGCACAAAGGTATTTGCATTGGCCGGTAAGATAAAAAATACAGGCCTTGTGGAAGTTGCGATGGGTATGACCATAAGGGAGCTTATACAAGGCCCTGGCGGCGGCATGATAAACAAAAACAGGGCTTTTAAGGGGGTACAGATCGGAGGGCCTTCGGGAGGGTGTTTGCCGGAAAAACTCTTGGATACGCCCATAGATTATGAATCTATTACTCAGACCGGAGCTATTATGGGCTCAGGCGGAATGGTGGTTATGGATGAATCTACCTGTATGGTTGATATGGCAAAATTCTTTTTAGATTTTACAGTTGCAGAGTCTTGCGGCAAGTGCGTTCCATGCAGAGTAGGATTAAAGAGAATGCAGGAGGCTATAGAGGATATAACAAAAGGCAGCGCCAGCTTAAGCCATATCCGGTTTTTAGAGAGCATGGGCATTACTATAAAAGAGAGTGCTCTTTGCGGGCTGGGCAATACTGCTCCTAATCCGGTTCTTACAACCTTGAAGTATTTTTTCGATGAATATCAGGCGCATATAAATGACAGAATATGCCCTTCCCGGGTTTGTACCGAGCTTGTTAAGTTTGAAGTAATTGCCGAAAAATGCATTAAATGCGGGCTTTGCTTTAAAGCCTGCCCTGTGAGCGCTATAGAATGGAAAAAAAACGGCTGCGCAAAAATAATCAAGTCCGGGTGTATAAAATGCAAAGCCTGTATTAATATATGTCCTGTCAAGGCCATTGAATGATGAAGATAACAATAGACGGCATTTTGCTGGAAGTAAAAGAGAACCAAACTGTATTAGAGGCAGCATTAAGCAATGGTATCTATGTTCCCAATCTGTGTTACCATCCTAATCTGCCTGCAATCGGAGCCTGCAGGTTGTGCATTGTAACAATAGAAGGCGTAAAAGGATTTCCGGCATCTTGCACAACCAAGGTCAAAGACGGAATGATTATTCAGACCAATACCGCCAGGCTTAGAGAGTTAAGAAAAGATATAATGGGGCTTATTTTAAGTGAGCATCCTGTTGAAATATACAGCCAATCACAATTAGAAAAAGTTGCTCAATGGGTCGGATCAAACAGTTTATTCCCCGGCTTTAAGCCTGTTGTTAAGGATATCTCTTTGGTCCTGGACGAGCCGTTGTTTAACAGGGACTTAAAAAGGTGTATTTTATGCGGCCGGTGCGTAAGAATGTGCCAGGATATTCGAGGCATAGGCGCCATTGATCTTGCTTATCGAGGCGTAGATACGACGGTAAGTACCGGGCACTACTTTTCTTTGAAGGATTCTGGATGTAAATTTTGCAGGGCCTGCGTTGAAGTCTGTCCTTCCGGGGCATTGGTGGATAAATTGGAATATAAAGAAAACAGGCAGGAGAAACTACTTCCCTGTAATAACTCATGCCCTGCAGGCATAGACGTTTCAAGGTATGTCCGCCTGGTTGCCGAGGGGAGATTTCAGGATTCTTTGGAAGTGATTCGGGAAACAGTGCCGTTTCCTCATGTTTTAGGCTGTGTCTGTACCCATCCTTGCGAAGAAGCATGCTTTAGAGGAGATGTTACCGAGCCGATAGCTATCAGGGCTTTGAAAAGATTTGTCGCCCAGCTGGACACCGGACGTTGGCGCTCAAAAGTTAAAATAGCCAAGGATACCGGTAAAAAAGTTGCAATTGTAGGGTCGGGGCCTTGCGGTTTAACTGCGGCCTGGTTTTTAAGAATAGCAGGACACAGAGTTACTGTATTTGAATCCCACTCTCAAGCAGGCGGTATGATGAGGACAGCGATACCGAAATACCGTTTGCCGCGTGAGATATTAGACAAAGAGATAGGAGATATTGTCAATATCGGCGTAGAGCTGAAATTAAATACCAAAGTAGAAAGCTTAAACAATTTGTTTGAAGAAGGTTTTGACTCTGTCTTGGTTGCTATCGGAGCACCTTCTGGCATGAAGGGCGGTATTCCTGGCGCAGACAATAAAAAGGTATTAGACGGTATTTCTGTCCTGCATGATATAAATTGCAGCGGCCGGGCCGATATCTCCGGAGATGTTGCTGTAATCGGAGGCGGTAATGTGGCAATAGATGTTGCAAGGAGCGTGCTGCGTACAGGCGCTAAAAGCGCAACGATAATCTACCGGCGGACAGAAGAAGAGATGCCGGCTCTGAAAGAAGAGGTTCAGGAAGCGCTGGAAGAAGGAGTCAAGATAAAATTTCTTTCAGCTCCGGTTGGGATTTGCGATTTGGGAAACAGTTTGAAATTAGAGTGTCTTGGCATCTCTCTTGGCGAACCGGACTCTTCAGGCAGAAGAGCGCCTGTGCCTGTTAAAGGAAGCGAGTTTAGCCTTAAATTTAACAGAATAGTAATGGCAATAGGGCAAAGCGCTGATGTTCCGGAGTCTTTTGGTTTTGATTTGAATAAAAAAGGCCTTATAGTTGTGGACGAGCAGAGCCTTTGCTGTTCTATGGCCGGAGTATTTGCGGGCGGCGATGCGGTTAGCGGTCCGGCTTCGGTTATCGAGGCTATCGGTGCCGGAAGACGGGCCGCTGTTTCTATAGATAAATATTTAGGCGGCAGCGGAAATATTGAGCACAGATACATTCCCCAAGAGGAAGATATTGTTTATTTAGGCAGAGAGAAGGGGTTTGCTTATAAAAAGAGAGTCGACATAGCTGTTATTCCTGCTGATGAAAGAGTAAAAAGTTTTATCCAGACAGAGTGCAGCCTGCCTGAAAGATCTGCCCTAGAAGAGTCCGGTCGGTGTTTACGCTGTCAGCTGCGCCTTAAAATTAGCCAAGTGTCCCTGCCGTTATGTAAAAATTCAGAATGATTTTTTAGCCTAGATGTTGAAAATATATTTTAGTTAAAAAAGGAGGAAGCAATATGGCAGATGCAAAGGCATATCTTGAGAGAGTTCTGGGCACAGTAAAAAAGAGAAATCCAAACGAGGTTGAGTTTCATCAGGCTGTTACAGAAGTACTGGAATCACTTATTCCAGCAATAGAGAGGCATCCTGAGTTTGAAGAAGCTGGTTTGCTGGAAAGAATTGTTGAGCCGGAGCGTCAGATTGTTTTTCGCATTCCCTGGCAGGACGATAAAGGCAGGATGCATGTAAATAGAGGCTTTAGAATACAGTTTAACTCAGCTTTAGGGCCCTACAAAGGCGGCATTAGATTTCACCCTTCAGTATATATAGGTATTATTAAATTTTTAGGATTTGAGCAAATTTTCAAAAACTCGCTTACCGGACTTATGATGGGCGGAGCAAAAGGCGGTTCCGACTTTGACCCTAAGGGCAAATCAGATTCGGAAATCATGAGATTCTGCCAGAGCTTTATGACAGAACTCTACCGCTATATCGGAGCTGATCTAGATGTTCCGGCAGGAGATATCGGTGTTGGAGGCCGCGAAGTCGGCTATATGTTTGGCCAATGGAAAAAAATAACAGGCCTCTTTAACGGAGTGTTGACAGGCAAAGGCCTTGATTTTGGCGGCTCTTTGGCGCGGACCGAGGCAACCGGTTATGGCTGCGTCTATTTTTGCCAGGAGATGCTAAAGGACAGAGGCACATCTTTTAATGGTAAAACAGTTGTAGTTTCAGGTTCAGGCAACGTTGCGATATACGCACATGAGAAAGCAACACAATTGGGAGCTAAGGTTGTTGCAATGTCAGATTCCAATGGCTATGTTTACGATAAAGACGGCATAAAATTAGCCACTATAAAACAGCTCAAAGAGATTGAGCGCAAAAGAATCAAAGAATACCTTAAAGAGCATAAGACAGCCCAATATCAGGAGGGTTGTTTCGATATCTGGAATATCAAATGCGATATAGCGCTTCCTTGTGCCACTCAGAATGAACTGGACGGAAAGTCAGCTCAGGCGCTTATTAAAAACGGTTGCATTGCCGTTGCAGAAGGCGCTAACATGCCGTCTACTCCGGAGGCCGTAGAACTGTTCATAAAAAATAAAGTTTCTTTCGGACCCGGTAAAGCTGCAAATGCAGGAGGGGTTGCAACCTCGGGCCTTGAGATGGCTCAGGATTCTCAGCGCTTAATGTGGAGCTTTGAGGAGGTTGACAAAAAATTACATAATATTATGGTGAATATATTTAAATCGGTAAAAAATGCTGCTGAGGAGTATGGTACTCCGGGCAACTTTGTAAACGGCGCCAATATTGCCGGATTTTTAAAGGTTGCCAGGTCTATGATGGCACAAGGATTAGTTTAAATAAAAGATAGGGAGGATTATATGAAAAAAAGCATGGCCGAGGAGATGGGTTTGACTCAAGCAGAATATGAAATGATTAAAAAGTTACTGAAAAGAGAGCCTAATTATACGGAACTTGGCATGTTTTCGGCCATGTGGAGCGAACACTGCTCGTATAAAAATTCAAAGAAAGTTTTAAAACTGCTTCCAACCTCCGGCAAGCATGTTTTGCAGGGGCCGGGAGAGAACTCCGGCGTGGTCGATATGGGCGACAGCATCGGAGTAGCAATTAAAATAGAGTCTCATAACCATCCTTCGGCTATTGAGCCGTATCAGGCTGCTGCAACAGGCGGTGGCGGATGCCTGCGCGATATATTTACTATGGGAGCAAGGCCGGTGGCTCTTTTGGGATCTATCAGACTGGGCGAGCTGGTAAAGTCGCGGACTAAGTTTCTGTTAAAAAATATCTCTAAAGGTTTTGTCGATTATGCCAACAAAGTAGATATTCCTGTCGTAGGAGGCGAGATATATTTTGATCGGTCTTATGAGGGCAATCCCCTGGTAAATGCTTTTACTGTCGGGGTACTTAAGCACAAGGATATGGTTAAAGCCCGGGCTAAAGGTAAGAATTCACTGGTTGTTATCGTCGGACGCGCTACCGGGCGTGACGGCGTAGAGGGTGCTGCTATGGCTTCTGCCGGGCTAACGGAAGATGCTTCTAAAAAAAGCAGCGCTGTTGCAATAGGCGATCCCAAAATGGGCAGGGTGTTGAGAGAGGCATGTTTAGAACTGATATCTAAAGGCCTGGTTATAGGTATGCAGGATATGGGTGCAGCCGGTTTGACCTGTTCCACTTCTGAGATAGCTTATAAATCAGGATTAGGCATGGAGATAGACCTGTTAAAAGTGCCCAGGAGCGAAAAGAAGATGACTCCTTATGAGATTATGCTCTCTGAATCTCAAGAGAGGATGCTTGTAATTATAAGTCCGAAGGATTTAAGGGCGATTGGGATTGTTTTAAACAAATGGAAAGTGCCCAGCAGTGTTATCGGAAAAGTAATATCGGAGAAGATTCTGAGAATAAAAGAATCGGATAAGGTGGTAGCCGAAATTCCGCCGGCTGCTTTAGTTGAGGCCCCTGTCTATGACCGCAAATACAAAAAACCGGCCTATTTAAACTCAGTAAACCTGGTTAAATCGCTTGCAATTAAACCGCCTAAGGATTTTAGCGGCGTTATGCTAAAAATTTTAAATTCAGCAACGATAAGAAGCAAGCAGTCTTTGTATAGGATGTCCAAGGCTTCTTCTGATCATGTTGAAGTAGGGCCCGGCTCTGATTCAGCAGTTTTGTCTGTTCCGGGAACCCGTAAAAAGCTGGCTATTACAGTAGACGGCAATTCTACCTATTGCCTGCTCGATCCTTATTTGGGAGGCCAGATTGCGGTAGCTGAGGCTGCCCGCAATCTTGTTGCTTCCGGAGCCGCGCCTTTAGGCATAACAGACGGATTAAATTTCGGCAACCCTTACAACGAAGGTGTCTACTGGCAGTTTAGGCAGTCTGTTTTAGGAATAACTAAAGCGGCTCGCTCATTAGGAATACCGGTTGTCAGCGGCAATGTGAGTTTTAACAATGAAAATCCGAAAGGCTCTGTAGACCCCACCCCTATCATAGGCATGGTCGGGGTTATAAAAGAAGGCCGGAAACCGCTGACCCAAGATTTTAAATCCCCAAGAGATGTGATTGTACTTTTAGGCCAAAACAAAGAGGAATTAGGCGGAAGCGAATATTTAAAAGTCGTACATAATAAAAAATCCGGCAGATGCCCGTCCATAGATATCAATCTAGAAAAAAGATTGCACAAGCTGGTCCTGGTTTTGTCGGAAAAAAGATTGCTGCTTTCTGCTCATGATTGCTCAGAGGGCGGTTTGGCTGTGGCTTTAGCGGAATCCTGTTTATCGGGTAAACATATCGGAGCTTCAATAAGCTTGAATTCCAATATCGCGGATGTTGCCCTCCTTTTTTCGGAGACTCAATCCAGAATGATAGTATCCTGCAAGAGCGCTAATGTTAAAAAAATAGCAGCTTTGGCTAAAAAGAGCAGTATCCCCTGTCAGGTTATAGGGTTTGCGGGAGGAAAAAAAATAGTAATCAGCAACAAAGGCAGAACATTGATTGATATAGGCCTTGATAAGATGTCAAAATCATGGCAGGAAGATTTTGAGCTCTAGAATAGAATCAGAAAAGAATAGAGAACAACTTTAAGATAGCATTCTGGCCAATAACCGTAATCTGCAGCAACTTATCTAGTTGAATAGGTTGAACCAATGGATTCCGGTGCTTATTTGCAGTTTGGTGTTTGGAATTTTTATCCGTTCACTGTTTTCTGTCCACCGTTCACTGCTTTACTAACAGTCAAGAGCTAATTCTCAGTTTATTTATCCCGACCGAAGCGTCGGGGCTGTTAACTATTTCCTATTTGCTGTATTTAAATCGTCTTGCGTAATATATATATCTGGTTTAGAATTAAATAATTACAGGAGGTTATAATATGAACGGTATGAGGCTTAATAAATCCGAGGTTTTAAAGAGGGTAAGGGAAAATGATGTTAAATTTATAAGGCTCTGGTTTGCTGATATTACAGGCCAGATGAAAGGCCTGACTATAACCCGCGAAGAGCTGTCTGAAGCCCTAGAAGACGGTATGGGATTTGATGGTTCTTCGATTAAAGGTTTTGCCAGGATAGATGAGTCCGACATGATAGCAATACCGGATGTATCCACTTTCAGTATCCTTCCTTATCGCCCTAAAGAGAAAGCTGTCGCAGGCATGCTTTGCGATATTTTAAACCCGGACAGGACTCCATATCAGGGCGATCCCAGGTATATTTTGAAGAGGACTTTAGAAAAAGCCTTGGAGCTTGGATATACTTTTAATGTAGGTCCGGAACTGGAGTTTTTTATATTTAAAAATGACAGGGCTACTGAAATTCTGGACGAAGGCGGTTATTTCGATATTACAACTTTGGATGCCGGCAACGAAGTCAGGCGCGAAGTCATACTGACATTAGAGGAGATGGGCATACATGTTGAGTATTGCCATCATGAAGTTGCGCCTTCTCAGCACGAAATCGACCTGCGCTTTACCGATGCTTTAACTATGGCAGATATAGTTATGGTCTACAGGATGGTTGTTAAAGAGATAGCACAAAAGCACAATCTCTATGCCACTTTTATGCCCAAGCCTATATACGGAGTTAACGGCTCAGGAATGCACGTACACCAGTCTCTTTTCAAAAACGGCAAAAATGCTTTCTTTGACCCCAAAGACCCTTGCCATCTCTCTAAAGATGCTAAAAACTATATTGCCGGAATATTAACACACGCTAAAGAGATTACGCTTATCTGCAATCAGTGGGTCAATTCTTACAAGCGTCTTGTGCCCGGTTATGAAGCTCCTGTCTATATCTGCTGGGCTTTAAGGAACAGGTCATCTCTGGTAAGGGTACCGATGTATAAGCCGGGACAGGAGAAAGCTACCAGGATTGAATTTCGTTCGCCTGATCCGGCTTGCAACCCATATCTGGCTTTTGCTGCTATGCTGTCGGCAGGGCTAAAAGGTATCCAGAACAACTATCAGCTAAGGGAGCCTTTAGAGAGAGATGTTTATAATCTGACCGAAGACGAAATGAAGAAGTTGAATGTTGAATGCCTGCCGGGCAGCCTGATTGAGGCGATTGAAATCTCAGAAAATAGTTCTTTGCTTCAGGAGACTTTAGGGAACCATACGTTTTCGAACTTGATCATGAGCAAGAAGATAGAGTGGGACGAATACAGAAAGAGAGTCCACGACTATGAGATAGCTACCTATCTTCCTGTCTTATGAAGGCTTACAAAAAACATGTCGAAACTTTAAGCAAGATCAGCAAAGCAATTACTTCTGACCTATACTTAGAAGACGTTCTTAAGCTCATAGTTACTTTAACTGCCAATGTTATGCAGGCTAAAATATGCTCACTCTGGCTTTTAGATCAGGATGCCGGACTGCTGAAGATACGGGCTACTCAGGCTATGAGCGAACAGTACTTAAAAGACAGAAGCCTTAAAGTTGGCGAAGGTATTGTCGGGCTTGTCGCCAAGAATAAAAAACCTATTATTGTAGAGGATGTTTCTAAAGACAGCAGATTTAAAGAGCAGAAATTAGCCCGGGCAGAAAATCTGGTTTCTATGCTCAGCGTTCCTATGTCTGTTAAAAACAGGTTGACAGGAGTTATAAATATTTATACAACCGAGAAATATAAATTTACTAAATCAGATGTGCTCCTTCTAACTACTATCGCAGACCAGGCTGCGGTGGCAATTGAAAATACCGAGCTTCTTATCAAGGCTCAAATTGCTCAGGCCGAACTGGAGGCTCGTAAAAAGATAGAGATAGCCAAAGGGATATTGATGAAAGAGCAGGGCCTCGATGAAGAAGAAGCATTCAGGCTGATGCGCAGGTCAAGTATGGATAAGCGCGTATCGATGAAAAATATTGCCGAAGCAATAATACTTTCCCATGAAATAAAAAAGACTTTTTAAATATCCGGCAGATATGGTAGACCCGGTATGTGGCATGGCAGTCGGCGGCAAAACTCCCTTTAATATTAAGCAGGGCGGAAATAATTATTATTTTTGTTCCAGAGCCTGCTTAGATAGATTTAGGCAAAGCAAACAGCAGGATTTAAATCTTAGTTCCTGTTGCTTGAACCGCAAAAGAGCGCCGTTTTACAGGAATAAAGTCTTGCTGGTATCTTTTATTGTAGCCGGAGTTATTGCGATTTCATATTTTATACCGGTTTTTTCCCCGCTTAGGCATGCTTTAATAGGTTATTTTAAAAAACTTTGGCTAGCTATGTTGCTGGGATTGTTTTTAGGCGGTATTATTGATAATTTTATACCCAGAGAATATATATGTTATCTGCTGGCAAGCCCAAAAAAGAAAACAATCATATATGCCGTATTTATGGGTTTTCTTATGAGCGCTTGTTCGCACGGAATCTTAGCTCTGGCTATCCAGCTCCACAAGAAAGGCGCTTCAACTTCAGGAGTGTTGGCTTTTCTTCTGGCCAGCCCCTGGGCTAACATTGTTTTAACAGTAATGTTGTTGAGTTTTTTCGGGTTTAAAGCGTTTTATATAATAATATCTGCAATTGTAATCGCTTTTGTTAGCGGCATGATATTCCAGCTTCTGGAAAACAAAGGCTTAATAGAGAAGAACATGTCAACAGTTGATCTGCCGCATGATTTTTCAATGATACAAGATATCAAAAGCCGTATTGCTAATTACAGTTTTAGTATTAACAGGGCTAAAAAAGATTTACGGGGTATTTTTTCAGGAATCCTCTCGCTTGCTGATATGGTTTTATGGTGGGTATTTATAGGTATGATCTTGGCTTCTGTTGCCAGCGCTTATGTTCCGTCTGATTTATTACAGGGCTATTTAGGCCCGACTATAGGCGGTATTTTTTTAACGCTTCTCATCGCGGCTGTTATTGAAGTGTGCTCGGAAGGCTCGGCGCCTATGGCATTTGAGCTGTTCAGGCAGACAGGGGCTTTTGGCAAT
>JAQUNS010000015.1 GCA_028717465.1 Candidatus Omnitrophota bacterium | reverse complement strand
GGCAAGTTTATAGTATTTATGCTGCGGTTTGGTTCTGGCCGAACCGAAGAAAGATACTCCGTTTTTCACTTTAGAGAGTGTTTCAAAACCATCTACGAACTCTGCCATGATCCTGAAAATTCTCCAGGGGTCCTCATCCGTGAAATGGCCTCTTACGATATCTTCCATAACTATTCCCCTTTTAGATTTTAGAGTTTGTTGACTCTACTGCGTTGATATCCAGGCTCAAAAGAAACTCTATGTTATTTTTGGCTTTAGACATTTTTGCTATCAGAGTTTTAATTGCCTCTTCGTTGCTAACGTCATGGAGCACTCTGCGCAAGACCCAGATTCTTTTCTGCTCATCCGGATCCAAGAGAAGCTCTTCGCGCCTGGTGGCGGATTTTCTGATGTCTATGGCAGGGTATATTCTTTTCTGGAAAAGATTCCTGTCCAATTGCAGCTCCATGTTGCCTGTGCCTTTAAACTCCTCAAAGATTACATCGTCCATTCTGCTGCCGGTATCAACCAAAGCTGTGGCAAGTATGGTCAGTGAGCCGCTTTCTTCTATATTTCTGGCGGCGCCAAAGAATTTTTTAGGCCTGTCCAGAGCTCCGGAGTCTATGCCGCCGGTTAATACTTTGCCGCTGTGAGGCGCGATGGTATTATATGCCCTGGCTAAGCGCGTAATGCTGTCTAAGAGTATTACTACGTCTTTGCCGGACTCCGCAAGCCTTTTGGCTTTCTCCATTACTATTTCGGCAACCTGAATATGGCGTTCTGCCGGTTCATCGAAAGTCGAGCTGATAACCTCCCCCTTAACAGAGCGTTCCATATCTGTAACCTCTTCAGGCCTCTCTCCTATTAATAATATAATGGAAGCAGCATCGGGGTAATTTGAGCTTATTGCGTTGGCAATCTTCTGCAGGATTACAGTCTTTCCGCTGTAAGGCGGGGCTACTATAAGGCCGCGCTGGCCTTTTCCTATCGGAGTCACCATATCTATTATTCTTGTTGTTATTTCATCTGCTTTTGTCTCTAAAATAAACCTTTCGTTGGGATATAACGGCGTCAGGTTATCAAAAGGTATACGGTAGGCGTTGTCGTCTGCCGGCTTATAATTGATAGCCTCTACTTTAAGCAGGGCAAAGTATTTTTCGCCCTCTTTCGGGGGCCGGACCTGGCCTCCGACAGTATCGCCCGTTCTTAAGCTGAATCGCCTGATCTGGGAAGGAGATATGTAGATATCATCGGGTGAGGGCAGATAACTGTAATTTGTGGACCTTAAAAAACCAAAACCGTCAGGCAGGACTTCCAGTACGCCTTCCCCTGAGACATCGCCCTCTTTTACCGCTTTGGCTTTTATTATTTTGAATATCAGATCCTGCTTTTTAAGCCCTGATATGCCGTTAACATTGAGTTCTTTTGCCAGAGAGAATAAATCGGGCATTTTCATGTGCTGGAGCTGGGCGATATCTATTTTATCGCTCTGAGCGGTGAGCTTATGTTCTTTGGGTGTTTCTTCTTTTTTGGATAGCTCTTCTTTTTTAGATACTTCTTCTTTCTGTTTTGTTTCTTTTGTTTTGGATTCCGAACCAGATTTCTTGGACATTTTTTTTCACCATCCCCTTTTCGTTTCTGCTGTTATCAACAACAAAATCAGCCAGCCTGATTTTGTCTTTTGTAGGCATAAGGCAGGATGTTCTTCTTTCAGCCTCCTGCCAGCTCATTTTATTAAGCAGCCTCTTCCTTCTTATCTCCGGGACTGCTTTGACCAGGATTATAAAATCGCATTTTTTGTCTAAACCGGATTCAAAGAGCAGCGGTGCGTCTATTACACAGTGCTTATTGCCAGAAGATTTGATTATTTTATTTATCTCATTTAATATGTAGGGGTGGGTTAATTCAACGAGTTTTTCCCAGCCGCTATTATTTTTAAATGCTTTAAGAGCAAGCTTTTTTCTGTCAATTTCGGATTTTTTAATTATATCTTTACCGAAATAACCTATAATCAGGGATTTAACTTCAGAAATTTTGAGAATCTCATGGGCTATTTTATCTGCGTAAACCGGAAAAAAACCTAAATTTCGGAACTCTTTGGCATAACTGGTTTTGCCTGCCCCTATTTCACCGGTTATTCCTATTGTTATTTTACCTGACTTTGGCATATTTTTGCAAGTATTTTATTTAACCGTATTTTAAGCAGGATGTTGCGTTGCCATGTTTTTGTATAGTTTTTTGTATTCTTTAGCGGAATTATCCCAAGAGTAGTCCAGTTTCATGATTCTTTTCTGTAAGGCTCTCCATTTCCGTCTCTGAGCATAGACTTCCAGCGCCCTGGCTAAGGCTTCTGTCAGGGAATTAGAATCGTAATTTTGAAATAAAAATCCGCTGCCATGGACATGGTCTTGAGAGTAGTCCGTTATCGTATCTTTTAGCCCTCCGGTTTCCCTGGCAACGGGTACAGTGCCGTAGCGGTAGCTTATGAGCTGCCCCAGGCCGCAGGGCTCAAACTTAGACGGCATTAGAAATATGTCTGATGAGGCATATATTTTTTTTGCCAAGATATGGTCAAAACCGGCCTTAAAGCATATTTTAAGAGGGTACTTTTCAGATAACTCCAGGAGAAGCTTTTGGTATTTACTCTCTCCTTCTCCCAAAATTATTATCTGCAGGTCTATTTTTGATATTTCATCCATTGCGCTAGCCAGAATATCCCAGCCTTTCTGGTCCGTAAGCCTGCCTATTGCGCCGATGAGCGGGATATCTCTGCCTATTGCCATGCGGTGTTCTGCCTGGAGATACTGCTTGTTGAGAGGTTTTTTGTCCAGATCGCTGTAGGAGTATCTGTTTGGTAAGGCAGTATCTTTCTCTGGATCCCAATAGCTAAAGTCAATGCCGTTTATAATGCCGGTGATCTCTTTTTTTCTGCTGCGCAGCACATTTTCCAGGCCAAAGCCGTATTCTTTTGTCTGTATCTGGAGGCTGTAGGCTGGGCTTACCGTAGTTATAAAATCAGAGAATATCAATCCGGCCTTCATCAGGTTTATTTTGCCGTAGAACTCCAGGCCTTCCGGGTTAAACAGCCTTTTGTCCAGTCCGGTTTTGTCCCACTCACTTGCCTGGAATATGCCCTGATTGGCCATATTGTGTATCGTAAAAACAATCTTGGTGTTTTTAAAAAAATCGTCGTTTTTATATAATGTTTTAAGGTATACCGGTATTAAGGCGGTTTGCCAGTCGTTACAGTGGATTATTTCCGGTTTAAAATTTTCTTTTTTGAGCCTGCTTAGCGTCTCTGAGCAGTAAAAAGAGAATCTTTCCAGATTGTCCGGATAATCTCCTTCCGGAGCGCCGTAAAGATATTCTCTGCAATAATAATCGTCATTTTCTATGAAATATACCGGAACTTTTTGTCCCAGCAGGTCATACTTTGAATCCAGGCCTTTATATTTGGGCATCGATATTCTAATGTCAACACCAAGAAGGTTTAAGGCTTTAGGTAAAGATCCGGAAACATCCGCTAGGCCGCCTGTTTTAACATAAGGGAATACCTCCGGTGATGCAAATAGTATCTTCATTTTAATTTAGCTCCAGCCAATTAGGCCCGGAAGTAATATTGACTTTAAGCGGTATGTCTAAAATCAAAGTATTTTCCATCTTATCTTTAATTAGGTTTTGGGCTGTTTTTAGATTTTGGATATCAGTCTGATAGAGCAGTTCATCGTGAATCTGGAGTATAAGCGTAACAGCCATATTTTCTCTTTTTATCTCAGATGCTATTGTAACCATAACTTTTTTTATTAGGTCTGCCGATGTACCCTGGACAGGGGTATTTACTGCTATTCTCTCTCCGAACTCCCTTATTGCGGTATCGGGGGAGTTTATTTCCGGGACATACCTTCGCCTGTTGAACAGAGTAGAGGTATAGCCGGACCTGCGCGATTTATCTATCTCTGTTTGCATATACTCTTTTACTTTAGGATAGAGCGCGAAATAGCTGTCTATAAAATCAGCTGCTTCTGGAATTGAAACGCCCAATTGTTTTGCCAGTCCGTAAGGCGATATGCCGTATATTATGCCGAAGTTTACGGTTTTTGCCGCCGAACGCATGGCATCATCTATGGCGTCTTCTTTTAATCCAAAGATCAAAGCCGCAGTATGTTTGTGAACATCTTTGTTTTTTTTAAAGGCCTCTTGAAGCCCGGGGTCTTTGGAAAGATGGGCCAATATTCTTAACTCAATCTGGGAATAATCCGCCGAAATAAAAATATCATTTTCTTTGCTTGGCACAAAAGCGCGCCTGATCTGCCTGCCTAACTCAGAGCGTATAGGTATGTTTTGTAAGTTAGGATTGGAGCAGGTCAGCCTGCCTGTTTGGGCCGTAGTCTGATTAAAAGTGGGATGAATTTTATTGTCTGATTCAGATACATTCTTAAGCAGGCCCTCTATGTATGTATTCTTAATTTTGCTGAGCTCTCTGTATTTTAAAACCATATCAGCTACAGGGTGATAACAACTGAGTTTTTTAAGCGTCTCTTCATCGGTAGAAGGGCCGGTCTTGCCCTTTTTTATTGGTTTGAGGTTTAGTTTTTGGTAAAGAATTGTTCCGAGCTGCTTTGGAGAGTTTAGGTTGAATTTTTCTTGGCAGGCTTGATAAATATCTTTAGATATAGAGGCTATTTTTTTATCATAGTCTTTAAGCAGGCCAAGCAGATAGGTTGTATCTACTCTTATGCCCTGTTCCTCCATTTCGGATAGAATAAATATTAACTGAGATTCTATTTCATAGTAAAGCTTGTCCAGCTTGAATATCCTTAATTTTTCAAAGATTTCAGGGTATATTTTATCTATAACATAACAGGCTGATATTTTTTCATCTAAATCTTTCCCGGAGTTATTTTTATTTATTAAAAGGGCAGCCAGTTTTAAGCCGTCTTTGGCGTAATTGAGGGCTATTCTAAAAAGCTCATATTTTTGCCAGGACGGGTTTAGCAGATAGGCGCTGATAGCCAGGTCAAATACGGGGTTTTCTATTGATATGCCGTATTTTTTTATCTCTTTGTAAAAATCTTTTATCTGATATGAAATTTTTTCTAAAGTTTTGTCATTAAATATGCCGTTAAGAAGGTCTCTGTTTTCAGGTATCAGCCGGCCTGGCAATACCCAGACAGCGTTGTTGATGCACAGAACAACCGAATCCTGCCCTGCCACAAAAGAGAAATAGCCCCGGGCTCTAATATCTTCAGTAATCTTAATGAGCTCTTTCCTGGTTTTTAAAATGTGTTGTTTTATGTTTAGATTGTAATTTAACTCAGATAGCAGCTCTTTTGTCATGTTGTTGAATTCGAGTTCTTCAAATGCAGTTATAAGTTCGCAATAGTTGGGCTCTTTTATTCTGATTTTCTGCAGGTTTACATTTAAATCAATCTCTGTATTGAGTTTAGTCAGTTGCTTGCTTAATAGCAGCTGGTCTTTGTTGTTTTCGATTAGAGATTTTTCTTTATCCGGCATCATGGCGGTACTATCGATAATTTTTTCTATTGTGCCGTACTTTGTTATTATCTCCTGCGCCATTGCTTCTCCTATTCCGGGAATGCCCGGCACATTGTCGGTTTTATCGCCTTTTAGGGCTAGAAAATCAGCAAAGAATTCCGGTTCTATGGGGTAGAAATCTTTTATGTTGTTTTTATTTAAAACCAGGTTCTTTTTAGGGTCATAAATAGATATGTTGTTATCTACCGTCTGGACAATATCCTTGTCGGAACTGACTATAAAGACAGACAATCCTTTCCTAGCAGCATTTTTAGCCAAAGATGCCAGTATATCATCAGCCTCGTATCCTTTTAGCTCAAATGCTGCAATATTATATTTTTTTATAATATCTTTTATTGTCAAAATCTGGCTTATCAGCTTATCCGGGGCAGGTTTCCTGGTTGCCTTATAGCCTGAGTATAAGTCTTTTCTAAAGCTGGGGGCCTTATGGTCAAAAGCTATGGCTAAATAGTCCGGGGTTTTTTCTTTTATTAGTTTCTTAAGCATAGTTAAAAATCCGTACACTGCATTTGTAGGGATGCCCTTGGAGTTGTTAAGTGCCGGCAGTGCATAATATGCCCTGTAAATATAATTGCTTGCGTCAATAAAATAGGCTGATTCATTAGAACTCATAATATTTTAGATTGACGAGGTATGGCTGTTATTCCCTGGGCATTAACTCAAAAATTTTCTCAAGTTCCTGCTTGGCTTTTACGTAGTCGTCAGATTGAATATAATCTATGCCGTTTTTAGAATAGACTTTTATCTGATTTATCAGGTATTCTTTATGGGCTTTTTTATAAGCTATCTGGTATTCATTATTGTCCGGGGCTAAGGTTACGGCGCTTTTGAGCTCTTCATAAGCATTTTGGTGTATTTTTTGCTTTAAATAATAAATTCCTTTCTGATAGTGCTTTTCTGCCGTTATTTTATTGCTCTCTTTCTGTTCCTGCATTTTGCCTGCTACTTCCCGCGCCAATACTCTTGCTTCAGTCTCTCTAGCCTGTTCTGGGGCATAGTTCCAGAGCTTCTGCCAGGCTCTTTTTGTCCAGGCGTCGTTTCTGTTGCCCAGCTCAACTCTTTTTATAAAATGGGGCAGCGCTTTATCTATCTGATTCATGCGTTCATACAGCAGGGCAAGGTTCATATGCGCTTCTGCAAATTCAGGGTTCTTTTTAACGGCAGTTAAGTATTCTTCTTCGGCTTTATTCAGGTAGCCTTTGATCTCATAAATTATGCCCATATCGTTATGGGGAATAGCATAGAAAGAATCCAGCATGGAAGCTTTTCTATAATAGACCATTGCCATCTCTATATCGCCTGCCTGCTGAGCCTGATAGCCTTTTTTTCTGTAGTCTAAGGCCTCTGCTTTCAGGTTTGCATCGGCCCAAGCAGAAACAACCGGCAACAGCAGTAGCGCAGCCAGTGCCAGCACGGACTTATTAATACTAATTTTTGCCTGAGGATTCATAGAACTGGACTCTCTGTTTTGCTTTCCAAACCCAGGGGTCATTTTTATCTTTTTCACCGGATAATTCTATCCTCTTTTTATAGTATTGGACAGCTCTTTCCGGATCACCAATTTTCTCGTAGAGCCGGCCTAAATTAAAATAAGCAGGCAGAAATCCATTGTCTATCTCTATTGCTTTTATGTAGCTGTCTTCGGCCTGAGGATACATTTGTTTTTGCTCATATATAACGGCTAAGTCATTATATATCTTGGCGTTGTAAGGGTCAAGATAAGTTGCTTTTTTATAGTAACTCATAGCCTGGGCTAAATCATTCTTATCCTGGGCAAGCCTGCCCAAAGTTTGATAGTTTGCAGCTTCTTTTTTTATCAGGCTGTCAGCCTGGTACTTTCTGCATCCTCCTGCAGCCAATATTACCAAGCTTAAGGAGATGACAGTAAAAGCCCTGAGTATTTTTAACCGGTTATTTGTAAAGATAAAATTCATCCAGGTATATTCGGCCTGTCAGCTTTGTGACATCTCTTTCGTCAAATATTATTAAAAACTCATAAGCTTCCGAAAAATCGGCTTCCTGATTCATTCTATCAAAAGGAATAATTACTTCCTGCCATTCAGAGGTTACGTCTTTTACGGTAAACGATGCGATTTTGCCTTGAATACTCTTTATATTTACTTTAAATGTGGTGGTGAAACCTTCTTTTTCATCCCCTTTTACGTAAAAAGAAAGGTATCTCCAGTCTCTTAGGTCTATCCTTTCAAGTTGCATCCAGAAACCGTTATAAACCGGAGGATTGGGCGAATCTACGTCGTAGTACACTGCCAGGCTGCAGCCCCGTCCGCAATATACTATTGCAGGGTCGGTTACAAAATCTTCGTTGCTAAACTGGGTCCTGTCCCATTTGGTCCTGTTCCAGGAGCCGTAAGCTCCACTGATCAGGTTGGGTTTTTCGCCTCTGTTAAAGTCAGCTATTCTTAAGCAATACTCGGCAGAAAAAGCATGGAATGGTTTTAGCATCAACAATAGTACAAATAGAGCAGATATCTTCTTCATATAAATAGCCCCAGTTTGAAATATACCGTATCTATATTATCGTTCACATTGAGGTATTCGGTGTATCTGTATCCTAACCTGAGGTCGATAAGGCCTAATGTTCTAAACATCATCTCGCTTCGCCACTTCGTATTGTCAAAACCGTTAAAACCGAGCCCCTTGCCATAGTCTAAGCCCATGGTCAGCTTTAAGTCTGTTACAATCTCATATTCGACTTCGTTTTCCCATGTCCAGCAGGATGCAGATATTTTTCTGCCTGAAGGCGTGGAAGGGTTTTGAAGGCGTATATAGTCAACATAGTTCCAGTCAGTAGTATACATAAGTTTTCCGTTGATATTTTTTTGAATTTTTAAGCCCGGGTTTTTTGTCCACCAGGTATCGTGACTGGGTGAATGCTGTTCTTTTTTCCAGCTAAAATGAGGCATAATCCTTAAAAATTTCTCCTGATTGTAGAGCTCAAATTCCAGCAGGTATTTTCTGGCATAGGCTTCTCTCTCTGACCAGCCCTGCTCGGCTGCTCTTTTGTATTCTCCGTTCCAGTACTCATATTCAAACCTGATTTTTACTCTGCCCAGCCCGGAGATATGAGGAGAGGTTTCAAAGCCGGCCATGTAAGATTCATGAGGCAGGTGAGCTGCCTGATCGTTTGTTCTGTAAGATAGCTCGTCTCCGTAGCGAAGTTTTAATTTCAGGTAACCTAGTTTTTTAAGGTTAGGTATAGTATGTTCTAAAAGATACTGTTTTCTGTCGTAGTTATCGTAATAGGTATCGTTAGAAGACCAGAGCCTCTTTGCCTCATAGACCCTTTTGACTTTCTCTCTGTGGTTTATGAATGTAAATTTAGGGAGCCATTCTCTGATATGCAAAAGTACTTCCTGCCTGTAGAGCTCTTTTTTGTTCATCGAAATGTAATCTCTTATCTGGTCATTCCTTCTCTGGTCGAACTCTTTTGCCTCCATAATAAGGCTCTCTAGGGCAACTCTCTGCTCATCATAAACATACTCTCCCCTTATGCCCAGCCAGGGATGGAGTTTTAGGCCTTCCCTGTCTTTAAAATAAGGAATTCTGAAATTTTTATGGTCTATATAGTAAGGATCAAGAATTGTTGTAATCGTAGGGCCTCTTTTCTCTGCAGAGTAAACTTCCTGAGCATCGATGCTTTCAAACTTAGCGACTATTGCACATTCGGGGAACTCTCCGGCCTGATAGTAGCCGGTGCCTTCTGTTTTTGTCAGAACCGGCTCTTGTTTCTGGTAGAGCTCTTCTTTTTCTATAAGTTTTATCTGAGGTTCTAAAGCAACAACATCTTCCGATTGAACATGCGGCTGTTGCTGGATGCTTTGAACTGCTTGAATTTCAGCCTCATCTTGGATGTAGTTTTTTTCTGATTTCGGATCCTGAGCTTTAGAATAACCGGCATCAGGCTTTAGTGAGGCAACTTTTCTGCTTTCGGGATATATGCTCTGCGCCCGGGAGTAATAATCTTTGGCTAAGCCGGGATCTTGGGGCTCTACTTCTTTCGCCTTGGCTATGAGCGTATAAGCCAGCTTTACTTTCCATTCCGGATATGCTTCATCGGCCAGCGCCGGTGAAGAGAAAGCCGAAGCCGCTATTAGCAAGCCTGCTATATGATAGGCTAATGGTCTTAAAATTTTCATAGCACAGATTATACCATATATTTATTGAATTTTAACATAATATTTCAATATTTTAATATATAAATTAATAACAGTGCTATGCATAGAAAACTTACGATGTAGAAATCATTAAATCTGATAAATTCTAAAACTCTGCCTAAGGTCGAAATGTCGTCTTTTCTGTACTCTATCGGTTTGATTTGAGTTTTTAAATTTTTTACGGCCTCGGTATTTTTTTTAGGCCGTTTATCCGTTAAGTTTTTGTATTTTTCTAATTCTATCTGGGAAAAACGGATGAATTTTCCGGCTATCTTATAATGCGGTATTCTGTGCTGCTGGATAAAACCGTTAAAATCTTCT
>JAQUNS010000014.1 GCA_028717465.1 Candidatus Omnitrophota bacterium | reverse complement strand
CGGCGCAGACGGCATTGGACTTTATAGAACAGAATACCTCTATCTTAATCGGACAGATCTGCCTTCCGAAGAAGAGCAATACCAGGCTTACAAAATGGTGGCTGTGCAGATGGCTCCTAAACCTGTTGTAATCAGGACTTTGGATCTTGGCGGGGATAAATTTGTCTCTCAGCTGGACATCCCTTATGAGTTAAATCCGTTTCTGGGATGGCGCGCAATAAGATTCTGTTTAGCCAGGCCAAATATTTTTAAAACTCAGATCAGAGCTCTGTTGAGGGCATCTGTGCACGGCAATTTACGGATAATGTTTCCTATGGTCTCAGGGGTGGAGGAAGTAGATGAAACTAAAAAAATAATACATCAGGTAATGTCCGATCTGGACAAAGAAAAGATACCTTACAACAAAGATGTCTGTATTGGGATCATGCTTGAAATCCCTTCAGCAGCCATGATATGCGACCATTTTAAAAGCAGAGTCGGATTTTTCAGCATCGGAACAAACGATCTAATACAATATTCTATAGCGGTTGACAGGATAAACGAGAAGATCGCTTATTTATATGATCCGTCACATCCTGGAGTTTTACGGCTGATAGACAGGGTAATAAAAGACAGCATGATATTCAATATTCCTGTAAGTATGTGCGGAGAGATGGCCGGTGTCCCTTATTTTTTCCCTCTCTTGCTCGGCTTGGGCTTGCGTGAGTTCAGCGTCAGCCCTTTGACTATACCGGAACTTAAGTTGATCTCTTGCCACCTTAGTGTTGATGATGCCAAAAATATTGCGCAAGAAGTTATGAAGATGGAATCTGGAATTAGAATAAAAGAATATCTTAAAACCAGATTGAAAGAATTGCTGGGTAAAGATTACGAAGAATTGATAGATATTTAATATGCAGGCAGTGATATTATCAGCGGGGTTTGGCACTCGCTTGGGCGAACTTACCAAAGATACTCCCAAAGCCCTTCTATCTGTAAATAATAGGCCGGTTATAGAATATATTATTAAGAAGCTGGAAGCTGTCAGGCCCCAAAAAATAAACATAGTTACCAACGAGCTGTATTACCCGAAGTTTGTAGCCTGGCTTCAAGAATACGACACTAAGACACCTTTAATTATAGTTTCGGACAAAACCAGATCTGAAAAAGAAAAGCTCGGTGCGGTAGGTGATCTTAGATTTATCTTGGAAAAAGAGAGAATAGATGATGATGTTTTACTTCTGGTTTCAGATATGCTATTCTCTTTCTCGCTGAAGGGTTTTATCTCTACAGCCAATAAGAGAAAGCGCCGGAATTTGATATTGCTGTATAGATTAAAAAATATAGCACAAGCTTGTAATTATGGAGTTGCTCTTTTAGATAAGAACAACAGGGTCTTAAAATTTGAAGAGAAGCCGGCCCAGCCCATCAGCGCTTTAATTGCGTTTGGTGCCTACTATCTGCCTAAATGCAAGCTTGGCATGGTAGGTAAGTTTTATAAAACTAGATATTCTAAAGATGCTTTGGGAAGCTATTTTAATTGGCTTTGCAGAGAAGATTCGCTCTACGGTTTCATCCAGGATAGAGGATACTGGGGCGATGTGGGAGCAGACCTGAATCATTACAGAGAAACAGATTTACTGGTTAAGAAAAGGAGGAATTTTTAATGGTTAAGACAAGAAGGTATTTTATAACATCGGAATCTGTAACAAAGGGCCATCCGGATAAAATGGCCGACACAATATCGGATGCTATTTTAGATGCTATTATCGATAAAGATCCTGACGGCAGAGTGGCTTGTGAGACTCTGCTGACTACAGGCCTTGCTTTTGTTGCCGGGGAGATAACAACAAATACTTACGTTGAGGTTCCCAAAATAGTTAGAAATACCATAAAAGAATCTGGCTACACCAAGCTCGAACACGGTTTCTGCTACCAAAACTGCGCTGTAGTTACTGCCATACAGGAGCAGTCTAAAGATATTGCCTTAGGCGTAGACATAGGCGGGGCCGGAGACCAGGGTATGATGTATGGTTATGCAGTAGACGAAACTCCGGAGCTTATGCCTTTGCCTATAATGCTGGCCCACCGGCTGGTCAAAAGGCTTACAGATGTACGCGAAAACAAGGATCTTATTTATTTAAGGCCGGACGGGAAAAGCCAGGTATCTGTAGAATATGAGAATAATAAACCCAAAAGAATCAATTGTGTTATTATAGCTGCTCAGCATGATACTTCAGTGAAAACAGAGCAGCTTAGAAAGGATATAATAAAACATGTGGTCAAACCTATTCTGCCTCCTGAGTATATAGATTCCAAAACCAGTTATTTTGTAAATCCGACCGGGCGCTTTGTTATCGGCGGTCCTCAGGGAGATACCGGCTTAACCGGGCGCAAGATAATGGTAGATACTTATGGCGGGGTAGGCAGGCATGGCGGAGGAGCTTTTTCCGGTAAAGACCCTTCCAAAGTAGACCGTTCTGCGGCATATATGGCGCGTTATATTGCTAAAAATATTGTTGCTTCAGGCGCGGCTGCAAAGTGCGAGGTACAGCTTGCTTATGCTATTGGCGTGGCTGATCCGGTTTCAATAATGGTAGATACCTATAATACATCAGTTATTCCGGATGATAAAATTGTGAAAGCCGTCTCTAAAATATTTGACCTGACCCCCAGAGGCATTATAATGACGTTAAAACTTAAAAGGCCTATATATAAACGGACTGCTTACCATGGCCATTTCGGGAGAGAAGAGGACGGGTTTAGCTGGGAGGCTTTGGATAAAGTCGATGTTTTAAGAGCCGCCTTAAAATTATAGCCAAGGGAGATTATATGAAAACAGCTTCTTCGATAAGGGATTTATCTTTATCTTCTCAAGGTAAAAAGAGGATAGAGTGGGCATTGAATAGAATGCCGGTTTTAGAGAAAATAACAGAAAGATTTACCAAGCAGAAACCGCTTAAAGGCCTGAATATAGGCTGTTGCCTGCACATAACAACAGAAACAGCGGTTCTGGCTTTAGCCTTAAAAGCAGCCGGTGCCAGGCCAATTCTCTGTGCTTCTAACCCATTGTCTACTCAGGATGACACAGCCGCAGCTTTGGTCTCTGAATACGGCATAGAAGTTTTTGCAATTAACGGTGAGGATAATGAAACTTATTACAGCCATATAGATGCTGTTTTGGCTCAGGATCCTGTTATTACTATGGATGACGGAGCTGATCTGGTTTCCACTATACATAAAAGGGCCAGGCACAACAGGGATATTAAACTGCCCTGGGGCAGCACTGAGGAGACTACAACCGGAGTTATACGCCTTAAATCTTTAGAGAGAGAGAATAAACTGCTTTATCCGGTAATAGCGGTTAACGAAGCATTGACCAAACATATGTTCGACAATAGATATGGTACCGGCCAATCTACAATGGACGGCATAATAAGGGCTACCAACAAGCTTATCGCCGGCAGCACTGTGGTTATAGCCGGTTATGGCTGGTGCGGTAAAGGCGCGGCCCAGAGAGCCAGGGGTTTAGGGGCCAATGTAATAATTACGGAAGTTGAGCCGTTGAGGGCATTAGAGGCTGTAATGGATGGTTTTAGAGTTATGCCTATGAAAGAAGCAGCTCCGGTAGGAGACTTGTTTATAACACTGACAGGAGATATCAATGTTATTACTGAAGAGCATTTTAAAGTTATGAAAGACAAGGTTATAATATGCAATTCCGGCCATTTTGATGTAGAGATAGACTTGAAAGGCCTTAAAAGAGCAGCATCTTCGAAAAGAAATACCAAGCCGCTGGTTGAGGAATATATGTTAGATGGCAAAAGAATATACCTTCTTGGCGAAGGCAGGCTAGTTAACCTTGCCTGTGCCGAAGGCCATCCAGCCGAAGTTATGGACCTCAGTTTTGCTAATCAGGCCCTAAGCTGCGAATACTTGAAGAACAACCATCAGAATCTTGAAAATAGAGTTTACAATGTACCGGACAACATAGATAAGGATATTGCCAAAATGAAGCTTGGCTGTATGGGTATAACCATAGATATTTTAAGCCAGGAGCAGAAAAAATATATATCTTCCTGGGAAGAAGGCACATAAAACACGTTAACACGTGAAAACGTTCTAACGTTATAACGTATGAAAAAGATTGCAATATTGACTTCCGGCGGTGATGCTCCAGGTATGAACTGTGCTATCAGAAGCGTTGTCCGGGTCGCCAGCAATAACAACATAGAGGTAACAGGCGTTGGTTATGGATACCAAGGGCTTATAGAAAAAGACTTTAAAAAAATTGGGCCCAGAGACGTCAGTAATATTATTTCCCGCGGAGGTACTATTTTAAAAACAGCCCGGTCTGAAGATTTTTTTAAAAAAGATATCAGAAAAAAATCCTATGAAAATTTAGTTACAGAGTGTATCGAAGCTCTTGTTGTAATAGGCGGCAACGGCTCTTATAAAGGGGCGCTTTCTTTACACAATGATTTTAATCTGCCTGTAGTGGGAATTCCCGGTACTATCGACAACGATATTAACGGTACTCAGAGAACATTAGGTTTTGATACAGCTTTAAACACAGCTATGGATGCTATAGACAAAGTAAAAGATACGGCTACAAGCATGGACAGGATATTTTTGATAGAGGTTATGGGTAGAGACTCAGGGTCTATTGCGGTTTATGCTTCTTTAGCCGGAGGCGCAGAGGATGTCATTATACCCCAAGAAGATAAAGACGTTGGCCAGATAATAGAAAAGATAAAAGAAGCGCGCAGTAAAGGCAAGCGCAGCTGGATAATAATAATAGCCGAAGGGGCAGGCGGGGCCGATCTATTTGCGCACAGGTTCAAGAAATTTATGTCTGATATAAGAATAACTGTTATAGGCCATACTCAAAGAGGCGGTGCTGCCAGCGTATTCGACAGATTTTTAGGAGCTGTTATGGGCAAGGAAGCTGTAGATGCTTTATTAAGGAACGAGAAAGCTTCTGCCATAGGCTGGCTCGATGATAGAGCTTATAGCTATCCACTTCAGGAGGCAGTAAAACCCAAAAAAGAAGATTTTACTTATTTGCTTGAATTAATTAAAATGCTGACCTGATTTTTAAATCAACTGTGCATTGTTTTGATGAGCAGGTATCCTCCCAGAATGAAGAAAAATATATTGGCGAAGAACCCTCCTATAAAAGGCGTAAAGAATCCGATTTTTCCCAGGGAGTAAGAAAAAGCATCTAGAGCGTAATAGGCAAATCCTATCAACAGCGCTACAGCCAGTCCTTTAAGCAGGCTTGCCTGCTGTGACCTCAATCCTGCGGATAGTCCCAATAAAAGAAGTACAATATTTGTAAATGGGAACGATATATTGTGGTAAAGCTCAATTGCTAACCTCCTAATAATTTCAGGAGACCCGCTTTTAAAGCTATCCATTCTATGTAGCAGTTTTTTTAAAGGCTGATAGGACAGTTCCATATCGGTTGTCAGTATATCTTCGGGGCGCTCTTTAAAATCATATTCTTTCTTGCTCAGAGTTATGGCTTCTTCTATTCCGGTGCCCTGAGGGTTTAGTTTAAAAATAGTAGGGTTATAGAGAATCCAGGTATTATTCTGATAATGGGCTGTCTGTGCGGTTATTTTGTAGAGTACTGTTTTGTCAATGTTCTGTTCCAAGATGACTATGTTATTAAGTATTTTTTCTTCGGGGTGAAATTCCTGTGCGAATATTATTTTGTTGTCTTCTGAATAAAAAGTAATATTTTTATAAGTTCTGTTCTCTTCTTTGCCTTCTAGAATATAGTCCAGATTTTTTAGTTTTTCGTAAGCAAACGGGATGATTCTTTCGTGATTCCAAAACATTAAGGTAACCAGCAGTATGGCAATCAAAAAATACGGCTTAAAGATTGTGACAAAACCTATGCCGGATGCCCGCATGGCAATGATTTCATTCGCTTTGTTCATTTTAGTCATAGAGTATATTACAGAAACAAGAAAACAAAGCGGTGTTATCTCAAATATTATTTTAGGCATTGAATAGATGTAATAGTAAATAATATGACTTGCAGCTACGTTATTTTTGATAATATGTTCGAGCTTTGTCGATAAGTCGACTATCAGGTATATTGAAATCATCAGTATAGAGCAAAATATAAGAGGGGATAATATTTTTTTAGCTATGTACTGTTCTATCTTCCTCAATTGCCGACCTCGTCAAGCTTATTGTAAAGATAAAGCCCTGCCAAGAATATCAGGACAGTCGGTATCCAGTGGCCCATGGCTACCGGTACGGTTTTGTTCAATACCAGAGTCTCGGATGTCACAAAGGCTATATAATAGAACACTATTATTAGCAGGCCTATTCCGAAGCCGACCGATTTTTCCCGTCTGTGCGTTTTTATTCCCAGCGGCAGGCCTATCAGTATAAAGGCAAGGCAGCTGAACGGCTGGGCATACCTTTTGTAAAGTTCGGATTCAATCGGCAGAGCATCCATGCCTTTATTGCGTATACTCACTATGTTCTGTTTTAATTCTGATACGGTATACTCTGACGGTTTTTTGTCTATTTTTACGGATTCTGTTTCACGGCTTATATTCAGATGCATAATATATTCCTTAAAATTTAGCTTATAAAATCCGCCCGGGTTTTTATGGTCTATCTCATCGCTGGTGCCGTTATACAGGCTTAAGGTGAGCCCTTTATCGGTTATTTCGTTAATTACGGCTCTTTGGGCGATTATCGTTCTTAAAGGCCTGGACTCTTCGCTGACATATATCCTAACATTTTTTAGTTCGTTTCTTTTCATTCCATAGAAGAATATAATATGGTTTTTGAAGCTTTTAATAAAAGTGCCCGGCTCAAGATATGCAGTCGGGTTTTTTCTACCGATATTGAAAACCATCTCTCTAGCTCTGTAGTGGGTATAGGGCAGGATTTTGTCCATAAATATAACGGAGATAAGGGTTAAAGCAAGGCCCAGAATTATAAATGGTTTAGATATTTTTTTGGCAGATACACCGCTTGCTTTTAAAGTAATAATTTCGTTATCTGCAGAAGCTTTGCCAAACACAAGGAGGGTTGACATCAGAGTAGAGATAGGCACTGTATAGACCAAGCTGAAAGGAACCATCATAAAAAAAAGCTGTATTATACTTATAGGATCTACTCCTTTATTTATTATGAGGTCAACCAGCTTGACCATGTTGCCCAGAGAAAATGCTAATGTGAATATTCCTAAAGATACAAAAAAAGAAAAAAGCCATTCTTTTAGGAAGTAGTTTCTTATCAATCTCATATCTTAATTTCTTGCTTTTGGTTGTAAAATGTTAAACTCAGCCTCCCGCAGCAGCTAATACTGTTGTTTGGGCTGAAACCTTGCTTATTTCTTTTGCGCATTCTTCTACCGTTGAACCTGTAGTGATTATATCATCAATAAGCAAAATTTTTGAATCTGTAATATTTTCCATGTATTTTTTATTAATTTTGAAAGCGCCTTTTATATTAGCCTGGCGTCTCTGAAAATCTAGCTCACTTTGAGGTAAAGTGTCCCGGGCCCTCATCAACAGGTCGGCCAGAACCGGTATTTTTGATTTTTTAGATATTGCTTTTGCCAGCAGAAAAGATTGATTAAACTCTCTTTCCCGAAGCCTTTTAGCGTGCAGCGGTACGCAGCTTATTGCGTCTATTCTTTCAAAAGGAAGTATGTTTTCTTTTAAAAAATTGTACATATTCTGAGCAAAAAAACTGCAAAGATTTTTTTGGCTGTGGTATTTAAATTTTTTTAACCCCTCTTTAATAATACCGGTGTATTTGAAGACATAATAAGTTTTTAACCTTATCCGGCTGTTGCCCATTAGGCATTCTTTGCAGAGCCCGTTTTGGGAAGGCGTATCTTTTATCGATCTACCGCAGTTTTCACAGAACGGAGGAGGATTTTTCTCTAATTTTTCAAGGCAGATTAGGCATATAGGCAGCTCATGATTAGCTGGTATTTTAGCTAAACAGAATGTACAATATTTAGGCTGGATTATCTGGTTAAAAGGCGCAATTATGTTTCTTAATAAAGCATGCATTGGCCCCTTCATTATATATTAAAATAATGGTTTGGGCAATTTGACAAGCTCCAATTAGGTGTTATACTTTATAAAGGAGGTAGAAAATACTGGAATCCGGTTTTGTAGATCTGATAGCAGGAATAGCCTGTGTTATTGGATATATAAGAGGCAGGAGTAAGGGGATTTTCCTGACTTTATATAAAATTTTGGCTGTTTTGGCGGGGATTTTTGTTTTTTACAGATTAGGCCGGTTTTTTGAGCTTATAGCCGGTAAATCAAGCCACAGCCTGGCTTATGGACTGGGGTTTGTATCGGTTATTTTGATAGTAGTTTTAATATCGAGGCTAGCGCTGGTTTTTATGCATAATTTTTTGGATGCAAAGCCGAATACAGGAATATACGAAATGATTGCCGGAGCAATAGGGTTTCTGTACGGTTTAATATGGGTAAGCGTGTTGAGCAAGTCGCTTTGTTATTTGAATTTTTGGGGAATTAGAGAGGCTATAGCTGGCAGTTTTACTTATAAGTTTATTCTGCCTGTTTCAGGCAGAATCTATGAGAGCATTGTAGGAATTTTGAGAATAATTACGCCCGGAGGTGCTTGATATGAAATTGTTAGATATTTATCGGGAAGCTATAAATATAGGCGTCAAAAATGACCCTCGCGGCAGAGATCGCGTTGAAGAGGCTTTAAAAGAAGCCAAAAACAGGTTTCAGGAGCTGCCTGAAAAAGAGAAAGTTTTTTTCGACAAGGAGAAGCTGACAAACCCCTATGCTGATACAAGGATTCTATGGGGTTCCTCAAATACAGAGGTTAAGAGTATATTTGTCGGTATTGACATCGAAGGCCCGGAGATGCTTTTGGTTGACAGGCTAAAAGACAAGGGCAGCAAAGTAGACCTTGTTATTGCCCATCACCCCGAAGGCATAGCTTTGGCCAATTTAGCCGATGTTATGCAGATACACTCTGATATTCTTTCCGGTTTAGGAGTCTCTGTTAGTGTGGCAGAGTCTATTATGTCCGAGAGGATAAGCGAGGTTCAGAGAAGGCTTATGCCGGCGAATCACGCCCGCAGTTTTGATTTTGCAAGGATTTTGGGCATTCCTTTTATGACAATTCATACTGCGGCAGACAATTGCGTTACTACTTATTTGAAAAGCGTATTCGACAGGGAAAAGCCCAAGAACATGGGAGATATAATAGGTATTCTGCTCAAAATAGAAGAGTACAAGGAATCGTACAGGTTTAACGCGGGCCCTAAAATAATAGTTGGAAGCGAAAAAAGCAAAGTGGGTAAAATTCTGGTCGATATGACAGGCGGAACCGAGCCTTCTAAAGAGATTTTTGCCAATATTGCAAATGCCGGGATATCTACTGTTGTGTGTATGCACATCTCTGAAGAGCACTTCAAAAAAGCAAAAGAATCCCATGTTAATGTGATAATAGCCGGGCATATTGCTTCAGACAGCCTGGGCTTGAACCTGGTTTTTGATTATATCGAAAAAAAGGAAAAATTTAATTTTGTGGAATGTTCGGGGTTCAAAAGAATAAGAAGAATAAAAAAATAAATGGCTATACCAGAGAATATAATAAATAGCATCAGGGACAGGGCGGACATAGTCGAGATAATAGATTCGATTCTTCCGCTCAAAAAAATCGGAGCTAATTTTAAAGCCCTTTGCCCTTTTCATCACGAAAAGACGCCTTCTTTTGTGGTCAGCGCACAGAAGCAGATATTTCACTGTTTTGGATGTGGCGAGGGGGGCAATGTGTTCCATTTTTTGATTAAGCACCAGAATATGTCCTTTGTTGATGCTGTTAAATATGTTGCTTCTATCGTAGGAATAGATGTTCCGGATAGCGATATGAGTTCGGACTACAAGGATATTTTAGCTTTAAATAAAACAGTTGCGGATTTATATAGCCAGAATCTTGTTTCTGAGGACGCCGGAAAGTGTAGGTCTTATATAGAAAGCAGGGGCCTAAAAGAAGATACTTTAAAAACATTTAATTTAGGGTACGCGCCGGAGAGCTGGGATTTTTTAGTTAAAAAACTCAGGGCGAAAGGTTTCCAGCAGCAGCACCTGTTTAAGGCCGGATTGGTCGCAAGAGGCAAAGACGGCAATAGCTTCTATGATATTTTTAGAGACAGGTTGATATTTCCGATAGTGGATCATACCGAAAAAGTTCT
>JAQUNS010000013.1 GCA_028717465.1 Candidatus Omnitrophota bacterium | reverse complement strand
GAGCACAACCAAGAGGCAGACAGGCTGGCTTATGAGGCAACCAAAAAAGGTTTATTTTAAAATAGGCGGGCCGGATAGTCGCTCCTATGCTCAACAGGAGAGGAAAGTCCGAACTCAGAGGGTGAGCGCATTCCGATAAGATCGGAACCCAGGCAAATTGAGCCTGTCAGGATAAGAGCCACAGAGACGAGCGCCGGTTTTAGGCCAGCGGGTGAAACGAGGCAATCTCTGCGCGAGTTAAGGTCGAATAGTCCGTGCTTGAGGCTTGCCCGGCCGAACGGACGGGTTGACCGCTTAAGTTTCGGGGTAACCCGAAAAATAAGACAAATGACTATCTAAAACAGAATTCGGCTTACGGGCCCGCCTTCTTTATTTTCAAAATACTGTTAACAAAAGTTTACTTGTATTATTATGTAGCAATGATTTAATTTGCATATATTTAAGGACATTTTATAATATTTTTTAAAGCATGATTAACAATAATTGTCATTTTTAATGTTTACAGTCTGCAGGCTTTAAGGAATATGTTATCTAACATTATGTAGTACGGTAAGTTATATAAATAATCTTTTTATTTTATTCTGGCACATTCTTTGCTTTAGTGAAGCCAGAATGAAGATAAAGATTTATAGAATAGCCCTGATTATCACTTTAATAAGCCTGTTGAATATATCAGCTTTCTCTTTAGATGTTCAAGATGCGGTAAAAATTTTGAAGAGATTTCAGGATCAACAGCTCAACTACTGCTACCAAAATTATTTTCGGCTTAGCGGATTATACAAAAGCTCTCCTTATGTAAATGAGGTTGATATCGCAACATCCGGATTTGCTTTGGCAGGGCTTGTTGTTGCTGCTGAAAAAGGTTTGCTTTCCCAAGAAAACGCTAAGAGTATGTTTATTGAAACAGTTGATGCCTGCCTGAGGCTTCAAAGCGAATCTAAAAATAACTATCAGGGTTTTCTTTACCATTTTTATGTGCCGGATTATTCAGGAAGCACCTTAAAGCCTAAGAGCGGAGTCGAGGTTTCAACTATAGATACCGCCATACTTTTAGCGGGCATATTAACAGCATCGGAGTATTTCTCCCGCCAGGGTTATTATGAATGCAGAGATAAGGCCCGGGAGTTTTATTCCAATATAAACTGGCGGCATTTTTTCAACGGAGGCAGAAAGCAGTTTCACATGGCTTGGAACAACGTATTTTTTGGATTCTGGGATTATTACACAGATGAAATTTTTCTTATTGCCATTCTTGCTCAAGGCTCTCCAATTGTAGAGCACAGAGTGGATATAAGAGACTCTTTCGGAAATATCGCAGTAAAACAGGGCAGTTACAAGGGCCACAGCTATGTCTATTCCTGGTATGGTTCGTTGTTTACGTATCTATTTGCGCACGCTTTTATAGATTTCAGAAGGCTGGATAAAGACCTTATTCATTCCGTAGATTGGTGGCAGAACACAAAATCAGCTGTCTTGGCTGATATAAGGTGGTGCCAAGACAACGGTTACCCGGAAGATATTTTTGGTATTAGCGCTTGCTGGTCTAAGTCTTCTGTTTCCGGTTCGGTTGTCATGGAATATAGGGACAGAGTAGGTTCTGCTCTGTCAGGCTGCGGTCCTGCAGAGAGGTTTTACAACAATAAGAATGGCATAAAGCCGGTTGCTCCTTATGCCGCATTAGGGTCGCTGCCCTTTTTTGATGATAGGCCGATACTGGAAAACCCGGCTTTTCGAATGTTTTATAAGGTGCGCAATAAAGCGGTTGACAGATCGGGCCTGCTAATTGAATCTCTTGATGCCGGTTGCTTGGATGAAGGCGGAGTTCCTGTTGTTAATTCAGACTGGCTTGTAGGCATGGATATAATATTCCCTGCCATTATGATAGAGAACTATTTCTCTGATCTGATCTGGGATAATTTCATGAGAAGTTCTAGTGTTCAATTTGCTCTTCTTAAAGCGTTCCCTGCTTACTTTACCTATCTGGTTAAGAAGTGATATTATGAGCCATATAACTGTAATACTATTTATTTTAATCTTTATTCCAACAGTAGCCCAATGTTCTGAGTATGCTTATCAAGGCACTAGAAGCGAAAATATAGATGCTGTTATCAAAGCAAAGATCGAAAAAGAAAGCGGTAAAATTCAGGACGATATAAAACTTATATACAACCTGCTGTATAAAGCCTCTAAGAATAGATACGGCAGCTTCCAGGAAATAATGGCCAACTATAGCCCTAATCTCAAGTCTTTAGTCAACAGGGCTCTTTATGAATCAGGAATATCAGAGATATATATAGTCGATAAGCGCGGGCTTGCCTATTTGGAGTTTGCCCTCATGAAGCTGGAGCAGAGAATAGAGTACTCAGGTAACCCCGATTTAATCGGGTTGAAGGTGCTGATAAAGTCAAACTCTTCTAAAGGTTCAATAAGCTGTATGGATATGGGCGTGATTTTAATGCAGCATGTTATAGGCCAGCCTTAAAAACCAATATCAGCATTCCATAAACCATTTTCTTGACAAGATAACAGATTTATGGCATATTCTTAGGACTATGAAATATGCCATAATAGAAACGGGCGGAAAACAGTATAAAGTTAAAGAGGGCGATACTCTTGATGCCGAGCGTATTCAGGCTAAAGATTCCAAAATAGAGTTCGACAAAGTGCTACTTCTCTCTGACGGAAAAGATATTAAGGTTGGTAATCCGTACATCAAAGAGGTTAAGGTGAGAGCCGGTATTATCGGTGAAAATAAGGCAGACAAAGCGCTAAGTTTTAAATATAGAAGACGCAAGAGCTCTTACAGGAAAAGGGGGCACAGGCAAGTTTTGTCCAGAGTTAAAATAGAAATGATTTCGGAGACTTAAAATGGCACATAAAAAAGGCGGCGGCAGTACTAGAAACGGACGTGACTCAGCCGGTCAACGCTTAGGGATAAAGAGCTTTGGCGGAGAGCTTGTATCTGCCGGTTCTATTATAGTTAGACAACACGGTACGGTATTTAAGCCGGGCTGGAACGTAGGGCGGGGCAAAGACGACACCCTTTTTGCTCTAAAAAACGGTTTTGTCAGATTTCGCTCCAAAAGACTTATCGATGTTGTACCCCAAACAGACTAAAACTCTCTCGCCTTGAGTTTTATAGACCAAACAAAAACATACGTTAAAGCAGGAGACGGCGGTAAAGGCTGTTTTAGTTTTTATTTCCATAAGCCTACGGCCAGAAGAGTTCCCGACGGCGGAGACGGCGGAGACGGCGGAGACGTAATCATCAAAGTCAATCAAAACCTTTGGGACCTAACCCACCTAAAGTACAAAAAACACCAAAAAGCCGAACGTGGCCATCACGGTGGTAGCAATAATAAAACAGGTAAAAGAGGAAAAGACAAGGTAATAGAGGTTCCTCAAGGCACAGTAATAAGGGATTTAGGCAACTCTCTTCTGATACGAGACCTCAGCATGCCGGCTGATTATGTAGCAGTTGCAAAAGGTGGCAGGGGCGGCAGGGGAAACGGCTCCACAAAATCAGAGTTAAGGGCACCTAAGCCAGGCGAAGAAAAAAATCTTTTTTTGGAGTTAAAGCTGCTTGCTCAGGTAGGACTGGTAGGTTTTCCAAACGCCGGTAAGACCACATTTTTAAATACGCTTTGCCAGACTAAAGGCAGAATAGCTTCTTATCCTTTTACTACCCTTGAGCCTCAGCTTGGCGTAATATGGCATAACAATTGTGCTGTCAAGATAGCAGATATTCCCGGTCTGATAGAAGGTGCCCATAGAGGCAAAGGCCTAGGGCATTTGTTTTTAAAGCATATACAAAGAACCGAGATTTTAGTTTTTATCCTGGGGCTTGATGACACGGATCCGGATCCGCTTAATGCTTTTGAAGTCTTAAGGGGTGAGCTTGAAAAATTTAACCCTGCTCTTGTTGAAAAAAAATTTTTTGTCATTGCAAATAAAATGGACTTACCTTGTGCAGAAAAAAAATTTCAGACACTCACTGCAATGCTGCCAACTGTCGATCTTCTGCCCGTCTCTCTTGCAAGCAAAACAGGCCTTATCGCTGTCAAAGACAAGATTGCAGAATATTTTAACTGATTGCAGAATATTTTTTTTCCATTAAAATAGTATAAATGGCATACAAAACAATCGTTATAAAAATAGGATCCAGCGTTTTAAGAGGTAACTCCGCGCTTAATATAGCCAAGTTTAAAGAGATTGCCCAAGACGTTGCCCAGATTAAACGAAGCGGCAAAAGAGTCCTCATAGTAAGCTCAGGCGCTATTGCATCAGGAATGGTAAGGCTCGGACTTAAGATCAGGCCCCAGTCTATATCCAGCCTGCAAGCTCTGGCTTCAATAGGGCAGATTGAATTAATGAAATTATACCAGAAGAATTTTTTAAGATACAAAATAGAGGTGGCCCAGGTTCTGTTAAATTGGGATGATTTTTCCAGCAGAAAAAGGTATCTCAATGCCAAGGATACCATCAATGAGCTGCTCAAGTTAGGAGCAGTTCCTATCATAAACGAAAATGATGCCTTGGCCGTGGAGGAGATAAAGCTCGGCGACAACGATAGGTTGTCTGCAATGCTGGCAGCGCTGCTGGGCGCTGATTTGCTTATGATACTGTCCGATGTGGCGGGTATATATGATTATGACAAAAACATAATCAAGGAAGTTACAGATTTAAAAGATGTTAAAAAATACTGCTCCGGTACGAAAAAACATTTTTCTGTCGGAGGTATGACTACTAAGCTGGAAGCTGCCGAAATATGCACAACTTCAGGAATACCCTGCTTGATAGCTGACGGCAGGGTTAAAAATCCCCTGCTACACGCCTTAAATAACGAAACAGGTACTTATATAAGAGCAATCAAAGGCTTGAAAGCAAAAAAACATTGGTTAGCTTATATTACAAAGAAATCCAAAGGTGCTATTCTTGTAGACGAAGGCGCCGTAGCTGCCATTATTTCCAGGAATAAAAGCTTGCTCCCTAAGGGGATTATAGCTGTTGAAGGCCACTTTAATGTCGATGATTTGGTGAGCATAAAAGATAAAAACGGCCTGGAGATAGCGCGGGGGATAACCTCTTATTCTTCTTTCGAGCTGGATAAGATAAAAGGCTGCAACACTAACGATGTGGCGGCTATTTTAGGCTGCAAAAGGCGCGATGAAGTTGTCGATAGAGATAATCTTGCTCTTGTCGGAGTAAAAACATGAGCACAAGCCAAACAGTTAAAAAACTTGCTCAAAAAGCTAAACAGTCCTCTATAGATTTAGCCGGGTTATCAAGCGGCATAAAAAACAAAGCTTTGATTAAAATGGCAGAATCTATAGCTAAAAATTCTTTGTATATATTTAAAGAGAATAAAAAGGATTTACAAAAAGCAGAGCAGTCTGGATTGGGCGCTGCTTTTATTGACAGGCTGCGCCTTGACTCCAGGAGAATAAAAGAGATGGCTGATTCATTAAAAGAGATTGCCAGGCTAAGCGATCCTGTCGGAGAAATAATAAGATCATGGCAAAGGCCTAATGGCCTTAGAATCAATAAAGTCCGCACTCCGATAGGAGTTATCGCCATAATATATGAATCCCGCCCAAATGTAACCAGTGATTGCGTAGGCCTATGTTTAAAGACGGGGAATGCGATAATTTTAAGAGGCGGGAGCGAGGCTTTTAATTCCAATAAGGCGCTATATAATTTAATGACTCATTCAAGCGCTAAGTTGATACCCAAGGGCGCTGTCCAGTTCGTTCCTACAACAGACAGAAAAGCGCTCAACTATCTTTTGAGCCTCAATAATTATGTTGATCTTTTGATACCAAGAGGCGGGGAGTCTTTAATCAAATATGTCTATAACAAGTCGAAAATACCGGTTATAAAGCACTATAAAGGTGTTTGCCACATTTATGTCGATCAATATGCCGACACCGGCAAAGCCCTAAAAATATGCTACAATGCCAAAGTCCAAAGGCCGGGCGTGTGCAACGCTATGGAGTCTTTGCTTGTGCACAAAAAAATTGCAGTAAAATTTTTAGTGCCCATGGCAGAGATGTTCAGAGATGCCGGAGTTGAACTGAGAGGCTGCGCTAAGAGCAAGAAGATTTTACCCTGGATAAAATCGGCCAAAGAGAGTGATTACTATAAAGAATACCTGGATCTCGTGCTTTCCGTAAAAATTGTCGATTCCGTTGACAGCGCAATAAAGCATGTATATAAATACGGCAGTTCTCATTCTGATTCAATTATTACAGAAGAGCCTGACGCTGCTTTTAAATTTTTAAACAGAGTTGATTCAGCATGTGTATATCTCAATGCCTCGACTCGTTTTACGGATGGTTATCAATTCGGGCTCGGAGCCGAAATGGGCATATCTACAGACAAAATACATGCTAGAGGCCCTATGGCTTTAGAGGAACTTACAACTTATAAGTATGTAATTTTTGGAAATGGCCAAATTAGAAGTTAAACCCGGCTCTAAGGTCGGTATTCTGGGCGGCTCTTTCGACCCTCCCCACATAGGGCATTTTGTCTTGGCGGAATGCGCTTTAACTGCGTTGAAATTAGACAGGGTTATTTTTGTGCCGCTAAGTATCCCGCCGCATAAAAAACTTCCTCAGGCTAATCCGACAGATAGGTACAGAATGCTTCGTCTTGCGGCGATAGATAATCCTGTTTTTGGGGTTTCCGACATCGAAATAAAAAGAAAGGGACCATCTTATAGCTATGATACTATCTTAAAACTGAAAAAAGATAACCCCGATACAACTTTCTATTTTATATTAGGGGCTGATGCTTTTAACGGTTTAAAAAGCTGGAAAAACTATGACGGACTGGTAGATTTGGTTGATTTTATAGTAGCAGTAAGAACCCGAACAAAGATAGTTAATTTAAAAAGAGCTAGGTTTCACAAAATCAAAATACCTAGAATAGACATCTCTTCTTCATCTATAAGAGATATGGTTAAGAATGGTTTGCCTATAAGGTTTTTAGTTCCTGAGACGGTCAGAGGCTATATAAGCCAGCATAATCTTTATAGATGAACATTGTTGCAGATTCGATGCTTCTGCCGTTATTTTTAATTCTTAAGCTCTTTTTGTTGCTTTAAAAGTGCCGTATTCTCATGGTTATCCTCAGAACCTACTGAAACCTTAGAGGATAAACCTGTTTTATCAGAGATATGCGCTATTATGAAAACGGAAAATAAAAAAGAGTCCTCGATTTTGGTAAAAGACCGGCAAAAAGATGCAATGGCAACTAAAATAAAATTATTTTGATCTGTTATTGATTGCAGGGCATTAATTGGTATAATTGGTTTTTTAATCATCGCAATCGGTTTCTAAACTACTTAAATATTGCCATAAATAATTAAATCTGATATATTAAACGGGCTATGATCATGAAAGGCGCAGAAATAGTAATAGAGGCTCTAAAAAAAGAGGGCGTTAAGGATGTCTTTGGTTATCCCGGCGGTTCAGTCCTGCCTCTTTTTGACGTTCTCTATGATACGCCGGTTAATTTTATACTCACACGCCACGAGCAGGGAGCTGCTCATGCAGCCGATGGTTACGCCAGATCGACCGGGCGCGTAGGGGTCTGCATTGCAACATCAGGACCCGGAGCTACTAACCTTGTCACAGGGATAGCAACTGCTTACATGGATTCTATCCCGATAGTCTGCATTACCGGACAGGTTAAAACTAATTTGATAGGAAACGACGCTTTTCAGGAAGCTGATACAACCGGTATTACACGCCCGATCACTAAGTACAATTATCTGGTAAAAGACATAGCCGATCTTGGTAAAACAATAAGAGAGGCTTTCTATTGTGCCTCTACTGGAAGGCCGGGACCCGTAGTAATTGATTTACCTGTGGATGTAACTATGGCCAAGGCTAACTATAAGTATCAAGATAAAGTAAAAATAAGGGGCTACAATCCTGTTTTAAAAGGCCATCCTTTGCAGATTAAAAAAGCTGCCAAGCTTATATCGGGCTCTAAAAAACCTGTCATATATGCCGGCGGAGGAATAATAATATCATCGGCTCATAAAGAGCTCAAACAGCTTTCTGATAAATGTTGTATTCCAGTTACAACTACTCTGATGGGATTAGGAGGTTTTCCTGAGACCCATGATCTCTCTTTAGGTATGCCCGGCATGCATGGTACTGTTTATGCTAATCTTGCCATCCAAAATTCAGATCTTATTATTGCAGTAGGCGCCAGATTTGACGACAGAGTTACCGGAAAGATAGAAGCTTTTGCCCCTAAAGCCAAGATTATTCATATCGATATAGATCCATCAGCAATAAGCAAAAACGTTGTAGTAGACATTCCTATTGTCGGGGATGCCAAGAATATACTTGCAGAGGTTATTAAAGCCGCAAAAAGACCAGACAACGAAGAATGGTTAAACCAGATAAAAGACTGGAAAAAAGATTTTCCGCTTAAATATAAACAGACCCCGTCTAGCCTTAAGCCTCAGTATGTCATAGAACAGATCTATGAGCTGACAAAGGGCAAAGCCATTATCTCTACAGAAGTAGGGCAAAATCAAATGTGGGCTGCTCACTGGTATAAATATACAAAACCCAGAACATTTATATCTTCAGGGGGCTTAGGGACAATGGGCTACGGTTTTCCTGCTGCAATAGGAGCTAAAGTAGGCAATCCGGATAAAATAGTAATAGATATAGCAGGGGACGGTTCCATACAGATGAATATCCAGGAACTTGCAACAGCGGTATCTTACGAAATACCGGTAATAGTGGCTGTTTTAAATAACGGTTATCTGGGCATGGTCAGGCAATGGCAGGAGCTGTTTTATAAAAAAAGGTATTCTTTTACGCATCTTGAAAATCCAGATTTTATGAAAATAGCGGATGCTTACGGAGCCGTCGGCATAAGAGTACAAAAGAAATCAGAAGTGATACCAGCCTTAAAGAAAGCTTTACAAAGCAGAAAAAAACCTGTAATTATAGATTTTATGATCGAAGAGTTTGAAAATGTTTTTCCGATGGTTCCAGCTGGAGAGGCTATAGATAGAATGATAGGAGGCATGGCTTAAGCGGCTAGAATATCTTATGAGAGATTACGTACTGTCTGTCTTGGTTGAAAATAAATCTGGAGTTCTTGCCCGGGTAGCCGGATTATTCTCAGCCAGAGGTTTTAACATACGTTCTCTTACAGTTGCAGAAACAGATTCGCCGTCTGTATCGCGCATGTCTATGGTTGTCAATGCTGATGAAAGGACATTTGAACAGGTAAAAAAACAACTCAATAAACTTATAGATGTTATATCTATACAGGATTTTACTAAAAAAGATTTTCTAGACAGGGAACTCCTGCTTATCAAAGTTAACTTTAACTCTCAAAACAGGTCTGCTATAATAGAAATAGTCGAAGTTCTTCAAGGTAAAGTTTTGCATGTCGGATCAAAATCGATATGCATTGAAATAGTAGGCGACAAAGAAAAGGTTGCAACTTCTTTACAACTGCTTAAGCCCTATAACTTGACTGAGGTTATGAGGACTGGTGTTGTTGCAATAGGAAAAGACTAGGAGGCAATTTTATGGCAAAAGTTTATTACGACAAAGATGCGAGCCTGAAATTTATTAAGAATAAGAAAATAGCTATAATAGGTTACGGTGCCCAGGGCAGAGCCCAGGCTTTAAATCTGCGCGACAGCGGAGTCAAAGTTATAATAGCAGAATTAAAAAACTCTCCTAACTACAAAATTGCTTTAAAAGACGGGTTTAAGCCTGTTTCGGCTCTTGAAGCTGCCAAGAAATCGGATATAATACACATGCTTGCCCAAGACCACGTTCAGGCGGCAATCTACAGCCAGATTAAGCCATATCTAAAGAAAGGCAGCAGTATTAGCTTTTCGCATGGTTTTAACATTCATTTTCATCAGATAATACCACCAAAATCTATCGATGTCTTTATGGTAGCTCCTAAAGGGCCGGGTACTTTAGTGCGCGATATGTATCTTGAAAATAAGGGAGTACCTTGCCTCGTCGCTGTTTATCAGAATGCTTCCGGGCAGGCTAAAAAAGTAGCTTTGGCGTTTGCCAAGGCTATCGGAGGAACGCGTGCAGGAGTGATAGAGACCACATTTAAAGAAGAAACCGAAACTGATCTTTTCGGAGAACAGTCTGTTCTTTGCGGCGGCGTAACCGAGCTGGTAAAAGCCGGATTTGACACTCTGGCTTCTAGCGGTTATCAACCGGAAATTGCCTATTT
>JAQUNS010000012.1 GCA_028717465.1 Candidatus Omnitrophota bacterium | reverse complement strand
TGAATATGGGTTTTATAGACGATGTCAAAGAGATTATTGAAAAAACGAATCCTAATAAAAGAGTTTTGTTGTTTTCGGCGACTATGCCTAATGAAATAATGCAGATTGCCAAAAAGTACATGTCTAAATATGAACTGCTTAAGACTGTGGAAGGCGAGTTGACTGTCAGGGAGACAGAGCAGATTTATTTTGAGGTCTCGAACTCAGATAAGCTGGAAGCATTATGCAGGATTATAGACGTGGAGGACGATTTTTACGGCCTTGTGTTCTGCAGGACTAAAGTTGATGTTGATATGGTTGCCGGAAAATTGATTGAGCGCGGCTATGATGCCGATGCTTTACACGGGGATATGTCTCAGAGTCTGCGCGAAAAGATACTCACTAAGTTCAAAAGGCGCCTGGTAAACATATTAGTCGCAACCGATGTTGCCGCCAGAGGCATAGACGTTCATGACCTTACCCATGTTATTAACTACTCTATTCCCCAGGACCCGGAATCGTATGTTCACAGGATCGGCCGTACCGGCCGTGCCGGCAAAGAAGGCAATGCCATAACATTTATCAGCCCTGAAGAATATAGAAAGTTAAATTTCATTAAAAGAGTAGCCCAAACCAATATCCGCAAAGAGAGGTTGCCTCAGGTTAAGGATATTATAAAAACCAAAAAGAATAAAATTAAGACCAACCTGGAAAGCATTATACATTCGGGGCTTAAAAGCGAATATCTCAATATGTCCAAAGAACTGCTTGAAAATAGCAATCCCCAGGATATATTAGCGGCGCTGTTGCAATACTCTTTCAAAAGCGAATTAGACGAAAAAAGATATGTTGAAATAGAAGATGCTATCGTTGATAAAAAAGGCAAGACTCGTCTTTTCGTGGGCCAGGGCAAACAAGACGGTTTGAACGCTAAAAAGCTTGCTAAAACAATACAGGATAGATGCGGTATCCCTGATTATAAAATACAGGATATTCAGGTTTTGGACAGATTTTCTTTTGTCAGCCTTACTTTTAATGATGCCGAAAAGGTTCTGGGCTCTTTTAGGAAAGATAAGAAAAAAATAGGCCTATTTATTGAAAAAGCTAAAGAGAAAAAGCAGAGACGATAGGCCATATATATTTGTTTTTTATCTCTTAGATAGAATTTAAACAGCAGGTTCAAATTATCCATGGCTGGACTTATAAATTCAACAGAGGGCATACTCTTTACAGATTTTTATCAGCTTACTATGGCCCAGCTTTATCATGAAGCTGGCATGCACAGCAAAGAAGTTCAATTTGAATATTTCTTCCGGACCTATCCTGATTACGGTGAGCATAAAGCAGGTTATTGCGTTAATTGCGGATTACAGTCGTTAATAGAATGGATGCAGGGGGCATCATTTACCGATAAAGACATAGATCATTTAAAAAAACATAAGGGCAGCAATAACAAGCCTATTTTTAAAAAAAGGTTTTTGAGCTGGCTTAGAGAAAACGGCAATTTTAAAGGCTTGTCAATGCGGGCTATTCCGGAAGGAAGGGTTGTTCATCCCAACGTTCCTCTTGTTGTTGTAGAGGGCCCCTTTGCCATGGCGCAGATTTTGGAGTCGTCGCTGCTTAACCATCTGAATTTTCAGACTCTTGTTGCTACTAAAGCAGCCCGTATAAAAGACGCTTCTGAAAATGGTGTTGTTATAGATTTTGGTATGCGCCGCGCTCAAGGCAAAGGCGCCAACGAAGCCAGCCGCGCGGCCCTGATCGGCGGCGCCGAATTTAGCTCTAACTCAGGGTTGTCTTATTCGCTCGGATATCTGCCCAAGGGTACCCATGCTCATAGCATGGTCCAGGCCTATATGGCTCAAGGATATGGTGAATTAAAAGCCTTCCAGTCATATGCCGATCTTTATCCGGATGACTGCCTGTTGCTTGTCGACACTATAGATACGTTAAAAAGCGGAATCCCTAATGCCATAAAAGTATTCAAGCAGTTAAAGAAAAAAGGCCATAAGCCTGTCGGCATAAGGCTTGACTCCGGAGACCTGGCTTACCTAAGTATCCAGGCTGTCAGGATGCTGGACAGAGCCGGATTTAAAGAAACTCTCATTGTTTTATCAAACGAGCTTGATGAGCTGGTAATCTGGCAGATCTTAAGCCAGATCAGAAAAGAATCCTCCCGTTACGGCGTAAATCCCGGCAATTTAATTAAAAGGCTGGTCTATGGAGTAGGCACCAGGCTTGCTACTTCAGCCGGAGACTCTTCTTTGGACGGGGTTTACAAGCTGACCGCGGTTAAACAGAATAATTCTTGGCTTCCTGCCATTAAGATATCCGAAGTAGCTGCTAAAACAATAAACCCGGGTTTTAAAAAAATATTCAGGATCTATGACAAACGGAAAAAAGCCACAGCCGACCTGATTGCCCTTGACGGCGAGGATATATCTAGGCAAAAAGAGATTTTATTGTATCATCCGATAGAGCCTTCTAAAATCCGCAGATTAGGCAGGGTTCATATCTCAGAGATTGAAGCTCTCCTGGTCGATATCATTAAAAAAGGAAAAACAGTCTACAGTTTCCCTAGCATAGAAAATATACGCCAGATGCGTGACAAAGATTTAGACAGGCTCGATGCCGGCATAAGGCGTTTAATCAACCCCCATATTTACCATATCTCACTGTCTCAGGGCCTTTGGGAATTAAAACAAAAACTGACAAAGAATAAAATTAACAGCTATAAATAGTGAAGGTACTGATAACAGGCGCAACCGGTTTTATCGGTTCTCATTTAGCTAAAAGGTTAGTTCTTGACCATGAAGTTTTCTGCCTGATTAGAAGCAGAAAGAAAGCGCAGGCCGTTCTGCCCGGCAATATAGTGCCTTTATCTTGCGATATATCCGATTCTAAGGGTTTAAAAAAAATATTAACCTGCAATTTTGATGTTATTTATCATTGCGCAGGTTATGTTTCCAATAAAGACAGGCTTAATCTTTATAAAGTAAACGTGCTAGGAACCGAAAATATCTGCAGGCTGGCTTTAGATTTAAATGTAAGAAGATTTGTGCATTTAAGTTCCATTGCAGTTGTTGCCGGGAATAGCGAAGCTAATTTAGTAGAAGATCTGCCCTATAGGGCCGGCAATATTTACGGTGAATCTAAAATAGAATCTGAGAAGGTTGCTTTAAAATATAAAAGAGAAGGCTTGAGTACGGCTGTGCTTAGGCCCTGCATGGTTTACGGAGAAGATGAGCCCCATCTCCTGAGAACACTGCTTTTTCTTGTTAAGCATAAACTGTATCCGTTATTGAACGGAGGGGAGAACCTCTTCCATCTTGTCTATGTAGAAAATGTCGTCGATGCCATGATTCTGGCTTCTAGCAAAAATAGTTTTTTAGAGAAACCAGTTTTTGTTGCAGATAAAGAGGTTTTGAAACTGAAAGATGTGGCGGATATTATGGCAGATGCTATCGGAGCCAAAAGGCCTTTGCGGTTTCCAAGATCTCTGACGCCGTTTTTCATTAAGCTTCCTTTAATAGGGGATAAGTTCAAGCTCCTTATAAAAGACAGGTCTTATTCTACGGAGCGCCTTCTATCATACGGTTTTCAACACCGTTTCTCTACTCAAGAAGCTCTTTATGAGTCATGCCGTAATATGTTTTATGGTGCCGGCATATAAACTATCGTTGTCTCTGTATTTGTTTGCCATTTTATGTTGGGACATTTTAACTTTGGCTTGATATGGCGGCCATTTTATCTTGACATGCATCAGAAGAGGCGTATAATTCTATAATTCGTTCTAAATTTCACGAAGTAGAAATGGAAAAATTACCTCACAATACCATAGCGCGTGTATTCCTTTATATAAGAGCTTTAGAGGATTTAGCGAGAAAGAAACACTCCAATATTTCATCCCGTCAGCTGGCTGAGCTCACAGATTCAAGCGATGTGCAGGTTAGAAAGGATATATCTAATTTTGGTAAAATCGGTACGCCCGGAATAGGTTATAGCACGATAGAGCTAAAAGACAGGTTGGAGAATTTTGTTCTTAAAGACAGAGTTGTCCGCGCGGTTTTGTTTGGAGTCGGAAATCTTGGCACGGCCGTATTGAAGTATCCGGCTTTTTATAAAGACAGGCTGAAAATAGTTGCGGCTTTTGACAGTTCAGAGCATAAAATAGGAAAGGTTATAAACAACATCGAAGTTTTTCCCGTTCAGAGAGCCGCAGAGGTTATTGAAAGCACCGCTGCCGATATAGCTATCATTGCCGTGCCTCAAGAAGCTGCCCAGAGCGTTGCTGATATTGTTGTCGCATCGGGCTTGATCGGAATCGTCAATTTTGCCCCGGCTACTATCGGTGTGCCTGAAGGAATTTTTGTCAAAAACATAGATTTTACTATAGAGTTTCTCTCTCTATATTGCGATGCTTATATGGCAGAGAACATGAAGAATAAAAATAGCGGAAAATTAGCGGGAGGTAAAAATGGCAAAAATTCTAATGGTAGATGATGACGGTGAATTTTTAGAGGCCAGCAAAATGGTCCTGGAGAACAAAGGCTATAAAGTTGTGATCACTCAGGATCCGCAGCAGGCTTTTGATCTGGTTAAAAAAGAGAACCCCGACTTGATACTGCTTGACGTTATGATGGTCCAGGCCGATGACGGCATAGCTTTGGCTCAGAGATTAAGAAAAGATGGCATAGATAAGCCTATTGTTATGCTTAGCGCGGTTGGAAAAGTCACCGGTTTTGAGTATGGCAAATGCAGCAGCGTTTTGCCTTGTAATGATTTTATCGAAAAGCCGATTTCGCCCAAAGATTTGATAAAAAAAGTGCAGGAGTATATCTAACCAAATTGGAGGAATAGCTGTATGACAAAGATTTGCAGTGTTGAAAAAAAAATACGCAGTGAGGGTAAAGACCTTATATTATGCGATGAAACACGTTCAGAACTTCTGCCTATCTTAAGAAGGGTTCAGGATAGAAAAGGTTATATCTCTGATAAAGATATGCAGGAGATTGCAGACAGGCTTGGCATACACCCCGTTGAAGTTTATTCGGTTGTTACGTTCTACTCTTTTTTAAATTATGAAAAACAGGGCAGTACCGTAATAAGAGTAAGCAACTGCATATCGAATCTCCTCGCCGGCAGCAAAAAAGTCCTTAGAGAGTTTGAAAAAGAACTTAAGATTAAATCCGGACAGACCACAAAAGACAAAAAAATTACTCTTAAAGAGACCAGCTGCATTGGAATGTGCGATAAAGCTCCGGCGATAATGGTTAACGACAAGCTTGTAGGAAATGTTACGCCTAAAAAGGTACAACAGGTTATAAAGGGGATAAGGAATGGAAAATAAGAGAAAAGGCCCGGTTGTTTTCAGCGAGATAAAATCTATAGATGCTTTAAAAGAGGCTCTTAGAATAGGCAGAGTCGGGGTCTTAGATGTGGTACGCGACTCCAATCTCAAAGGCAGGGGCGGAGCCGGTTTCCCGGCCGGAGTAAAATGGAATTTAGCTGCCTCTGCAAACGACGACAAAAAATATATTGTCTGCAATGCCGATGAAGGCGAACCCGGCACCTTTAAAGACAGGGTCCTTCTGACGGAATATACCAGGCTTATTTTTGAAGGCATGATTATAGCTGCTTATGCTATCGGAGCTAAGAAAGGTTTTATCTATTTAAGGGGTGAGTACAGGTCCATTTTCCCGCATCTTGTAAATACTATGGCTGAGATGAGAAAAGAGAACCTGCTGGGAGACGGAATATTAAAGAATAAAGATTTCAGTTTTGACATAGAGGTACGGCTGGGATTCGGGGCTTATGTCTGCGGAGAAGAGACTGCCCTGATTGAGTCTCTGGAAGGCAACAGAGGAGAACCCAGAAACAGGCCGCCTTTTCCTGTATACACAGGCTACAATGGCCATCCTACCGTTGTAAACAACGTGGAGACTCTGGCAAATATACCCCACATAATATTAAAAGGAGTCAAATGGTTTAAGAGCATAGGGACTGAAAAATCTTCCGGATCAAAAATAATAAGTGTCTCCGGAGACTGCAAAAAACCTGGCGTATATGAGGTTCCGTTCGGCACTACTGTCAAATCAATATTAAAAATTGCGGCTGCTTCTGACACGAAAGCTGTCCAGGTCGGCGGTGCTTCCGGAGTCTGTCTTCCTAAAAGCCAGTTTGACAGGAAAATAGGCTTTGAGGATATCTCTACCGGAGGTTCGATAATTATTTTTAACAGCAAAAGGGATATGCTGGATGCAGCAGATAATTTTTTGCATTTTTTCCAAGAGGAGTCTTGCGGCCAGTGTACACCGTGCCGGGAAGGGATACCTGTTCTGATAGAAGGCTTAGAGCTTCTTAAGCGAGGGGAATGCGATAAAAAGTATCTTGACGACTTGCTATCCCTTGCCGAAACTATGCAGCTTGCTTCTAAATGCGGGCTCGGACAGTCTGCACCCAACATGTTTGTATCTGTCGTGGATAATTTTAAGAGCGAATATAAACTGTCTAAGAATACCAGGAAGGAGAATCTGTTCCATGGCTAAGAAAAATTTTGCACAAGATACCTCGCGTGCTCCGGTAAGCCAGAGGACTCAAAAGTTTGAAAAAGTGGCCAAAGGTTCTTTAGGCGCTACCGTTAAAGCCGTTATAGATGATATAGAGATTAAAGTTCCTATGGGGGCCACTGTTCTTGAGGCTGCCCGTTCTGTAAATATAAAGATACCGACGCTCTGTCAGCATGACGATCTTTGCCTGGCCGGAGTCTGCCGTGTATGTGTAGTTGAGGTAGAAGGCCAGCGCACGCTCCAGGCGGCCTGTTCTTTTCCTATAACTGCTCCGATAAAAGTTAAGACTTACTCTGCCAAGGTCAGGCGTGCCCGCAGAAATATAATTCAGCTGCTTCTGCGTAACCATTACGGAGAATGTTATTCCTGCGCCAGAAATAATAATTGCGAACTCCAAGCTCTGGCCAAAGAATACGGGATTACAAGCTATACCTTTGGCCACATTGGCCAGCCCCGCTATAAGCAGGATAAATCGAGCTATTCTGTGGAGCGGGATATGAATAAATGCGTGCTCTGCCGCAGATGCGTACGGACCTGCATAGACCTTCAGGAGGTTGGAGTTCTGGAAGCCTCTGAGAGAGGCCAGAATACTAAGATAGTTACTTATTTAGATAAACCTCTAAACGATGTAGTTTGCATCAACTGCGGACAGTGCATAAACAGGTGTCCTACAGGTGCACTTAAAGCCAAAGACCCGTCTGAAGAGGTTTGGGATGCAATCGATGACCCTAAAAAACACGTAATAATTCAAACCGCACCCTCGCCGCGCGCCGCCATAGGTGAAGCTTTTGGGCTTCCGGCCGGAACCAGCGTTACCAAGCAATTAAACACTGCTTTAAGAAGAATGGGTTTTGATAAAGTTTTTGATACAAACTTTACTGCTGATTTAACTATTATGGAGGAGGGAACCGAGCTTCTTTTAAGGCTGAAGAAAAAGCTGAAAGATAAAGATAGTAATGTTGCCCTTCCTTTATTTACGTCCTGTTCGCCCGGCTGGGTAAAGTATATCGAACATTTCTATCCCGAAAAGCTCAAACATATATCTACTGCCAAAAGCCCCCAGCAGATGTTCGGGGCAATAGTTAAAACCTGGTATGCTCAAAAAGAAGGTATCGATCCGGCCGGCATAGTGAGCGTGTCCTTGATGCCATGTTCGGCCAAGAAGTTTGAATGCGAGCGTCCGGAGATGAATTCATCCGGATATAAAGATGTTGATTTTGCCCTTACCACGCGGGAGCTTGCCGGTATGATAAAAGAGAGCGGTATGGATCTGCCCAATCTTCCGGAGTCTAATTTTGACGACCCTCTTGGTACCGGCAGCGGTGCGGCTTTGATATTTGCGGCAACAGGCGGAGTGATGGAAGCTGCAATAAGGACTGTCTATGAGATTGTAACAGGCCGGGAAGTTCCTTTTGATAAACTGCGCGTCAAGCCGGTAAGAGGGATGAATGGGATTAAAACTGCTGAATTGGCGGTAAAAAATGCCTTACCAGATTGGAGATTTTTAGAAGGCGCCGTGCTTAAAGTTATGGTTGGCCACGGTACTGCCAATGCCAGAAAAATAATGGAGATGCTTCTGCGCGGAGAACTTGATGACTATCACTTTGTTGAGATTATGGCTTGCCCCGGAGGTTGTATCGGAGGAGGAGGCCAGCCTATCCCGACGTCTCCTGAGATACGCAAGGCTCGCGCGCAGGCGATATACAAAGAGGAAGAGGGCCTGCCCTACAGAAAGTCTCACGATAATCCATTTATTAAGATGATATACAAGGAATTTTTAAAAGACGGGCCTTGTGGGCATTTAAGCCACAAGCTGCTTCATACCGGATATACTGCCCGCGGTAAATGGATAGGAAACAAAAAAGTTGTCCGATGAACATTAAAATATAAAAGGAGGTGTATATGCAGTATGAACCTAAGTCCACTCTTGATGAATTTAACCGTTTGATGGCCGATATTAGAAAGTCAATACCGGATCAGTATCAGGCTTTTATTAGCCAGAAAGATGCGATTACAAAAGAGGGCACGATACCGGAAAAGATTAAATGGCTGCTGCTTTTAGTGTCTTCGGTTACCGAAAAATGCCCGGTCTGTATCCCCAGGGCTGTGCAGCACTGCCTTGATATGGGCTGGTCAAAAAAAGAGATGCTGGAGGCCTGCATGGTAGCTGTTTTAGTCGGCGGCTCCAGCGTAATGACTTATGTTACTCTGGTAGACAAGACTATCCAAGATCTCTCTAAATAAATACGTTTAAACGTGTTAACGTTCCCCGTTCCCTGTTTATTTATCCCGACCGAAGCGTCGGGACCGTTCTCTGCTCTCCGTTCTCTGTTCTCTGTTCCCTGTTCACTGTTTACTATTTACTTTTTCTGTTGCTTTGATAAAATATCACATCGGGATTTTTTGTTTTTCTTAACTAAAATCTATATAGATGGACTTTAAGAATACTCCTCTTTTAACATCCCATCAGCAGTTGGGAGCTTCTTTAGCTCCTTTCGGGGGCTGGTTTATGCCTATTTATTATAAAGGGATAATAGAAGAACACCATTGGAGCCGCAGCCACTGCTCTATTTTCGATATCTGCCACATGGGTGAGTTTATAATTCAAGGCGGCTACAAAGAGACCGGCTTGGATAAGATTGTAACCATGAATCTAAAAGAGATGCCGGTATCTTCCTGCCGATACGGTTTTATGCTTAATGATCAAGGCGGGATAATAGACGATCTTATTGTATACCGCATAGAGCAGGAAGAGTGGATGCTGGTTGTAAATGCTTCAACCACAGATAAAGACGAAGAGCATATCAGGAAAAACTTAAGCTGGCCAGCCCATTTTAAAAACCTTTCTTCTCAGATATCAAAACTGGATTTACAAGGTCCGGAGTCTTACCGGGTGCTTAAAAGTTTTACTGGAGATAGGATAAAAAGCCTATGTTATTACACATTCTCGGAGTTTCCGATAGATGGCCAGGAGTACCTGATAAGCAGAACCGGCTATACAGGTGAATTGGGCTATGAGATATACGCTACTGTAGGCCATGTTCAACGGCTCTGGGATATTTTCATCAAGGATGCTCTGGTTAGGCCTGCCGGGCTGGGCGCTAGAGATACCTTGAGACTTGAGATGGGCTACCCTTTATACGGCCATGAATTAAATGACGATATTTCGCCTTATCAGGCAGGATTGATGAGGTTTGTGGATTTAAATAAAGATTTTATCGGCAAAGATGCTCTGCTGAAGCAGAAAAAAAATTTTTCAGGCAAAAAGTTGGTAGGATTATTATCGGCTAACAGGCGTTCGCCCAGAGAAGGCTACAAGATATACTTAAAAGGCGAACAGATTGGTTATATCAGCAGCGGTTCTTTTTCTCCCTCTCTTAACTGCGGCATAGCTTTAGGCTATGTCGATTGCAGGTTCCGGTCTCCTGGAACAGCAGTAGAGATTATTAATGATAAAATCAAAATAGAGGCTAAAATAGTAGAAGCTCCTTTTTACAAAAAAGGTACGGTAAAAAAATAATTAGAATATATCGCAGAGCATAGCAATAAAAGATAATATGTCCTCAGCGGTTAGATTGTGTAAGAAATCTGCAGAGGATAATTCGCCCAGGCAATTTACGTTCATCCCGGAAAACTGGATTCCGTAAAATGCGGGCTCATTAGGAGGTGGATATGGATATAGCCGAAGGTTTGCTTTATACTAAAGAGCACGAATGGGTCAAGATAGAAGGCAGTTGTGCCCGTATCGGCATAACAAGTTATGCCCAGGAATTGCTTGGGGATATAACT